>JAUXFS010000047.1 GCA_030622775.1 Rhodospirillales bacterium
AAGCCGTAGCGGCCGGCCATGATCTGCAGGTTTCCGACGAGGATGTCGACCTCGTTATGAGTGAGATTCACGACAAAAAGGGAATGTCGCTGGCCTTCTACCAGCCGAAATTCGTGATCGATCAGATCTCAGCCGCGTGCAAGTTCGAAGGCATTCCGATACGGTTTAGTCCAGACCACGCCAAGCACGCCATCGGCAACCTGTAGTCGGGAATTCGCCCGGCTTACGGCGTCGATTCTAGTGGCTCCCGAATCGTTGGTGCGCGTTTCGGGGGCGCTAACCTCTACGGCGCCAACTTCAGAGGGGCAAACTTGTCGCAGGCGCTTGTTGACTCCGCGAAGACGCTTCCGAAGGCGCGGTGAGGCGCCGGCTGAGAATCGGATGCCGACCGATGACCTCACGCACCACCGCTGGTGGGCAAGACCTTCATGTTACGAGTCATCGCGAACCGAGACATGAAGACTTCCCGATCGTTAGTAGGAGCACGATGGCGAAAGATTGCCTTCAACTTCGTGATCTCGCGGCACTTCTGGTTCTGGCTAATTGCTGCCGTAAAAAGGACGTGTGCGGCAACACTATATGTAGTGGGTGTCTGTCTTAACCGGATAGGCACGGAAAATACACCCGGTCTACTCGGCGGCCTTGTCGACTGCTGGGGGGCGCCAGCGCAGGATCGGGTTGCGCGCCGCCATCGTCTCGTCGAGACGGCGACGAGGAGTCAGCCTTGGCGCCTCCTGGAAGTACTCGACGTCGCCGGCCCTGGCCCTTGCGGTCAGCGCCTTCATCGTTTCGACGAAGGTGTCCAGCGTCGCCTTGGTTTCCGTTTCGGTTGGTTCGACGAGCATGGCGCCATGAACGACCAGCGGGAAGTAGACGGTCATCGGGTGGAAGCCCTCGTCGATAAGCGCCTTGGCGAAGTCCAGGGTGGTCACGCCGGTTTCCTTGAGGAATCCTTCGTCGAACAGAACTTCGTGCATGCAGGGTCCTTCGAAGGCCAAAGTCACCGTATCCCGCAGACACGCCAGAAGGTAGTTGGCGTTGAGTACCGCGTCGCCGGAAACTTGCCGCAGGCCGTCCGATCCCATGCTCATCATGTAGCCGAGAGCGCGGACGAACATGCCGAACTGCCCGTGAAAGCCTTTGATGCGGCCGAAGGGCTTGGCGTCGGAACGGGCGGGGTCCTCGATCAGTTCGAAGCCGTCCGGACCCTGAACCACATAGGGAACCGGCGCGTAGGGCGCCAGCGCCTCGGACAGAACCACCGGGCCGCTGCCGGGACCGCCGCCGCCATGGGGCGTCGAGAACGTCTTATGCAGGTTGATATGCATGCAATCGACGCCCAGGTCGCCCGGCCGCACCCGCCCGACGATGGCGTTGAGATTGGCCCCGTCACAATAGAAAAACGCGCCGGCATCGTGGACCGCGGCGGCGATGTCCAGAATGTCGTTCTCGAACAGGCCGCAAGTGTTGGGGTTGGTCAACATGATCGCGGCGACATCCGCGTCGAGCTTCTCGCGAAAAGCGGCGAGGTCGACCCGGCCGCGGTCATCGGCGGGGATCCCTTCGACGGCGTAGCCGCAGGCGTGAGCGGTCGCCGGGTTGGTCCCGTGGGCGGAATCCGGAACCAGAACCCGCTTGCGGGCATCGCCGCGGTCTTCGAGCGCGGCGCGGATGGTCATCAGTCCGACCGACTCGCCGTGGGCGCCGGCCGCCGGCGACATCGCCACCGCCGGCATGCCGGTCAACGCCTTCAGCCAATGGGCGCAGGCGTCGATCAACGCCAACGCGCCCTGCACCGTCGCCGTCGGCTGCAGCGGGTGCAGATCACCAATTCCGGGAAGCCGCGCCAGTTTTTCGTTCAGCCGCGGATTGTGTTTCATCGTACACGAGCCGAGCGGATAGAAACCGTGATCGATGCTGAAATTCTTTTGACTGAGACGCAGGTAGTGACGAACCACTTCCGGCTCGGACAAACCCGGAAGACCGATCGGACCGCTGCGGCGCACGCCGCCAAGCCGATCCTTCGTGGACGGTGGTTCGGGCAGATCGACGGCGGTCTTGTCGGGGGAACCCTGCTCGAAGATGAGCGGCTCCTCGATTTGCAAACCACGATTGCCGGTGGTCGTCGCCCGTGGATCGCTCATTGCAGCGCCCCCCGCAAGGCCATGGCCAACGCGT
The DNA here is from genome assembly GCA_030622775.1 of Rhodospirillales bacterium. Lineage (GTDB taxonomy): Bacteria > Pseudomonadota > Alphaproteobacteria > Rhodospirillales > Defluviicoccaceae > JAUXFS01. Next base: position 2,179 of record JAUXFS010000047.1, read on the forward strand.
CGATGTCCTGGTCGGTATTGGTTTCGGTGGCCGCAACCAGCAACAACGGCTCCAGTTCCGACTCGCCCGGATAGAGCCGGGAAACCGGCACGCCACCGAGAACCCCCTGCTTGGCCATGGCCTCGACGGCGTCCGCCGCGGACCGGGGCAGTCGCACCGTGAACTCGTTGAAAAACGAGTCGTTGAGGACCTCGACGCCCTCGATGGTCTCCAGTCTGTCCGCAAGCTCGACCGCCTTCGCATGGTTGAGTTCGGCCAGTCTGGTGAACCCGGCCTCGCCCAACAGGGTCAGATGGATGCTGAAGGCGAGCGCGCACAGACCCGAGTTGGTGCAGATATTGCTGGTCGCCTTGTCACGGCGGATGTGTTGCTCTCGGGTCGAAAGGGTCAGCACGAAACCGCGCCGGCCATCGACGTCGACGGTTTGACCGGCAAGCCGCCCGGGCAGTTGACGGATGAATTTCTCCCGCGTCGCCAGAATCCCGACCGTCGGGCCGCCGAAGCTGAGCGCGTTTCCGATGGACTGGCCGTCGCCGGCGACAATGTCGGCGCCGATCTCTCCGGGCGACTTCAACAGGCCGAGCGAGATTACCTCCGTGACCACCACCACCAGCAACGCACCGGCGGCATGGCATGCCGAAGCCAAACCGGAATAGTCGTGGACCCGGCCGAAGAAGTCCGGGTTCTGGACAACGACACAGGCGGTCTTGGCGTCGATCGCGGCCGCGGCGTCTTCGCCGCCGCGCCAATCGGGCGGGAGCGCGGCATCCCGCAATCCGACAAACCGATTATAGGTCGCCGTGACCTCACGATAGTGCGGATGCAAGCCACCCGAGATCACCACCCGATCGCGCTTCTTGATGCGCGCCGCCATCTTCACGGCCTCGGCGCACGCGGTGGCGCCGTCGTACATCGAAGCGTTGGCCACTTCCATTCCGGTGAGCAACGCGACCTGGGTCTGGAACTCGAACAGGGACTGCAGCGTTCCTTGCGAGACCTCCGGCTGATAGGGCGTGTAGGCGGTAAGAAACTCGCCTCGCTGGATCAGGTGGTCGACGGTCGCCGGCAGGTGATGGCGGTAGACGCCGCCACCGAGAAAACTCGGCGCCGACGATGGGCTGAGGTTCGCGGCGGCGAAGTCGCGGAACGCACGCTCGACCTCGATTTCACCTTGATGGCGGGGCAGCGCGACCGGCTCGGCGAGCATCGCCGCGTCGGGAACGTCGCGGAACAGCTCTTCGACGGAGTGAACGCCGATCGTGTCCAGCATCCGGCGGCGGTCATCGTCGGTGAGCGGCAGATACCGCATCACTTCAGACCGGCCACGAGTTCCTTGTAGGCTGCGGGTTTCATCAGATCCTCGAGCTCTTGGGGATCCGCGAGCCGAACCTTGAAGAACCAGCCTTCGCCCATGGCGTCGGCGTTGACCTTGCCCGGGTCGTCGGCGAGGCCCTCGTTTACGGCGACGACCTCGCCGCTGACCGGTGCATTGATTTCGCTTGCCGCCTTGACCGATTCGATGACCGCCGCTTCCGCGCCCTTCTCGAGTTGGGCGCCGACCTCCGGCAGTTCGACGAAGACGATGTCTCCTAGCTGCTCCTGGGCATATTCGGTAATGCCGACGACACCGATGTCGCCCTCGATGCGAACCCATTCATGATCGCTGGTGAATCTGACGTTTGCCATGGAGGACTCCCCTCATATTCTCTTATTTGGCGTAGCGGTGATCGACAAACGGTAGTTTGGCCACCCGCCCGGCCAACGGCTTGCCGCGGACGATCAGGTTGACCAACGTTTTCGGCGCGGCATGCTCCGCGTCCACGTAACCCATGGCGACGGGGCCGCCGACGGTCGGTCCATAGCCACCGCTGGTGACTACCCCGAGTTCCTTTCCCCAGCGGTCGGTGATCCTGGTTCCGGCGCGCGCCGGAACCTTGCCGTCAAGCTGAAGGCCGACACGCTTGCGCGTCGGACCCTCGGCCATTTGCCGGAGGATGATCTCGGCGCCGGGAAAGCCGCCTTCCTCCCGCCGACGTTTGTTGATGGTCCAGGTGAGACCGGCCTCGATCGGCGTCGTCGTCTCGTCGATGTCGTTGCCGAAAAGGCACAGGCCCGCCTCCAAACGAAGTGAGTCGCGAGCGCCGAGGCCCGCGGGTTTCACCTCCGGCTCCTGCAGCAGCATGCGGGCAAGCTGCTCCGCGTCCTCCGTCGGCACGGTGATCTCGAAACCGTCCTCGCCGGTGTAGCCCGAGCGGGAAATACCGCACCGGATGTCCCCGATCTTCAAATTCTCGATGGTCATGAACATCATGTGCCGGCAGGGTGGCGCCAGCCGGGCGAGTACGTTGGCGGCCGCCGGTCCCTGCAAGGCGAGAAGCGCCCGATCCTCCCGGATGTCGAACTGGCAGCGGTCGCCGATGTGCTCGCGCAGGTGGGCGAAATCGAGATCCTTGCGGGCCGCGTTGACGACCAGGACCATGTAGTAGCCCCCTTGGATCACCATCAGGTCGTCGATGATGCCGCCGCGCTCGTTGGTCATCAGCGTATAGCGTTCGGTGCCGGCGGCCATTCCCTGAAGATCGGCCACCACCAAGCTCTCGAGCACTTCCGAAGCGCCGTCGCCGCGGAGGATCGCCTGCCCCATGTGGGAGACGTCGAACAGGACCGCCTGGCTCCGCGCGTGCAGGTGTTCGGCGATGATCCCCCGGTATTGCAGCGGCATTTCGTAGCCGGCGAACGGAACCATTTTCGCTCCCAATTCTCGATGGAGAGCGTCGAGCGGGGTCTTCCTCAGGGGTTGATCGGGGCTCAGGGGTTGATCGGGGGCGTCAGTCACGGGTTTCTCCAACGGCGCGGTCAAGGGTTTGACGGCGCGCCTGTTCCGCCGGTGTATACATTCTCTTTTCTCGAACCCAAAGGCCTCCTTGGAAGCCACGGCCTCCGGTTCTTCTCGTCGGGGAAGCTCTCGGGAGGAGCTTGGCATGCCCGATTCCCTGGCCCGACCCCGCTTTCCGTCCACATTCCCTGATCGTCGCCGCGACGCTTGTTCGTTTTGCGCCGGGCCGATCCGGTTTTTCCCCCGAGGACCACCTGCGTTTTTCCTTCGGTCGCGACATGCGACGGCCAATCCCCGGGCTCCGCCGGCCGTCAGTTTACCGCCTCGACCGAAGAGGTCAACAAACCCGAAAGGGCTAACGCCGGTTGCTCTGACGGCGACGGTTGTACTCCAACTGATCGGGCGAGAGTTGAAAACCGACAAGGATCTGGTAGTCCGTCGCGGCGCGGCCCGCGGCGAGTGGGATGTCCACCGTGACCGGCGGATCGTTGTCGCTCAAGGTCACCCGCGTCAGGTTGCCGGGGAAATTCACCGACACGGCGAAGATTTGTTTGTTGAGGACGGTGCGGTCGGCGTCGATGACGCTGACGAAGTATTCGAATTGAGCCGCCCGGTCGCGGTTGGCCGGGCCGCGGATCGCGACGAGGACCGGAGCCATCGCCACGACGATGACCGGCTCCTTGCCTTCGGTTGTCACGTATTTGCACCCGGAAAGAATGTCGCTGACCTCCACTTGGAAGTCGACGTCGACGAGATCCTGACCGGCTCCGTCGGCGAACCGGGTAAGCGCCGCCGCGTCACTCAGAACCGCGACACGGGGACAGAGCGGCGGCCTCTTGTCGGAGGAAGAGCTGCAACCGCTGCCGGCCAGCAGCGCCAATGCAGCCAGTACAATGCCGATGGACCGGACGGAAACGGCAGGGGAGCCGGTCACAGCGAGGAATGGGTGCCGTCGCAAAGAGGTCTATCGGCGGTCTGCTTGCAACCGCAGAAGTAGACGGTTTGCGACTTCTCGGCGGTGAAGATCACCGGATTCCAGCCGGTGCCCTTGTGGCTGCCGTCGCACAACGGCTGTGCGCGGCTACGCCCGCATGCGCACCAGGCATACTTTCGGCCGGCCTCGACCTCGACTTCGTACGGGGATTTCTGCGCAACGAGGGCCTTCTCCATTGTCGCTTCTTCCTTTCGCCTCATTGTCGAACACTGTCCGCCGTCCGGGGTCGAACGCGGCTCGCTGTCCGGGGCGGGCAAATTTAGTTGACCATCCAGGCCTGCACAAGTGAACTTGCCGCGTCGTGGTTCGGTGGCCCGATATGTCGGGCAGGTTGTTTCCGAGGCTATCGCCCGGTGGTTCGCTCGTGACAATATAGGGCATGGCTGTCTACACCGAAATCGCCGATGAAGAGGTCGCGGACTTTGTCGCCGAGTACGACATTGGACGGGTGATTGCCTGCAAGGGAATCGCCGAAGGGATCGAGAACACCAACTACCTCCTTGTCGCCGAGTCGGGAACCTACATCCTCACCCTTTACGAGAAGCGGGTCAGGGCCGAGGACCTGCCGTTTTTTCTCGGGCTGATGGAGCATTTGGCGGGCCGCGGCATTCCTTGCCCGACGCCGGTGCACGGCCGCGACGGCAGGGCGCTCAGAACCGTGGCGGGCCGTTCGGCAGCGATCGTCACCTTCCTCACCGGGATGTGGCCGCGACGCCCCACGGTCGCCCATTGCGCCGCTCTCGGAGAAGCGACGGCGCACATGCACTTGGCCGGCGCCGACTTCCCGATGACCCGCGCCAACGATCTGTCGGTGGTCGGATGGCGGCCGTTGTTCGAGGCCAGCGTCCGGCGCCCCAACGCCGTGGCGCAGGAACTGGCCGCGGAATTGGATGCCGAGTTGACCGTATTGGAGGCCGACTGGCCGACGGATCTGCCGGCGGGCGTCATCCACGCCGATCTTTTTCCCGACAACGTCTTTTTCGAGGGTGAACGCCTCTCGGGAATCATTGACTACTACTTCGCCTGCAGCGATTTTCTCGCCTACGATCTCGCCGTGTGCCTCAACGCGTGGTGTTTTGAACGCGATGGAAGCTTTAACATCACCAAGGCGCGGCGGATGGTGAATGCGTATCGATCCGTCCGGGAGCTTGCCGCCGATGAACTCGATCTCCTGCCGCTGCTTGCCCGCGGAGCCGCCATGCGGTTTCTGCTGACGAGGCTCTACGACTGGCTGAACACGCCGAAGGATGCCCTGGTGACGCCGAAAAACCCGATGGAATACGTTCAAAAGATGCGATTTCATCGAGGGGTGCGCGATATCCGCGGCTACGGGCTCGGCTGAAACGATGGTCCGCGGCGACGGCGAGGAATTTATCGAGATCTATACCGACGGCGCCTGCCTGGGTAATCCGGGACCCGGCGGATGGGGCGTCGTGCTGCGCTGGCGCGCCGTCGAGAAGGAGCTCGCGGGCGGCGATCCGGAAACAACCAACAACCGGATGGAGCTCACGGCGGCTATCGAAGGCTTGGTATCGCTCAAACGGGCCGCCGATGTCCGTCTCTATACCGACAGCACGTACGTGCGCGACGGGATCACCAAGTGGATTCACCGCTGGAAGCAGAACGGCTGGAAGACCGCGAGCAAGAAGGCGGTCAAAAACGCGGATCTTTGGCGCCGCCTTGACCAAGCACTCCACCGGCACCGGGTCGAGTGGCACTGGGTGAAGGGCCACTCGGGCCACCCGGAAAACGAGCGCGCGGACGAACTGGCGGGAGAAGCCGCGAAAAAAGCACGGTCGTTGGTGAAGGAGTAAGTCGCGGATTACCGCGGGGATACTTGCACATTGCGCGTGCTGCATCGCACAATTTTGTGGCTATAATGGCACGTTTTGTGTGGTTATGAGCATCCCTTCCATGGTAAACTATTCTTCAACAGCATTTTGCGTTCCCGGAAAGGGTGGGCATTGAAAGGGCGCGAGGAAAATGTCTGAATTTGAATGGTCGGAAGCGATGAGCGTCGGAGTGCAGGCATTGGACTCCGACCACAAGTGTCTGGTGCGGATCATCAATCTGCTCCACGGCATCCACGACAGCGGGGAAGCCTCGAAGACGGTCGAGATGGTGCTCGATACCCTGATGTTGTATGGCCGGTTTCACTTTGCCCGCGAGGAGAAAGTCCTGGAAGCCTGCGAATACCCCGGCACCACCTTTCACAAGGCGGAGCATCAGGGGTTCGCGCGCTACATCACCACACTTCGCGAGCGTTACGGGCGGAAGGCCGACAGTGAAATGGCGGCGGAACTGCTCGAGTACCTGAGCGGCTGGCTTCGGCACCACATCCTGATCCAGGACATGGCTTTCAAGCCCTATGTCCTGGGGGTCAACAGGGTGGACGAAATCGCCCGGGCCGCGGGCCCTCCGCTGCTTGATCTGCAATTGCAGTAGATCCGCGGCCGAGGCCAAAGGAAGCGTAAGGGAGCCAAAGCCTCCGCGTATCGGGCGCCTTGGGGCGTGGACAGGAGGGCGTGGGCAACAATCACGGCAACCGGCCGGGGCCGTGGGGCTCCGACACCGTATTTCGCCTGACCTTATATCGTTTACAACTGCTTCAGCAGGGCCTCGGCGCTGGTTTCCTCGAAAACGCCCGGGGGGTCGATGTCGAGGACCTTGACCACGCCGTCGTCGACCACCATCGAAAACCGCTGACAGCGCAGGCCCAGCCCCTTGCCGT
>JAUXFS010000325.1 GCA_030622775.1 Rhodospirillales bacterium
GGCGGTCGAGCTTGTGGCGGTCGAGCTCCGCCTGTTCGAGCAGGTCGTCGCGCCAGCCCTCGAACTGGGCGAACCCGCGGTCGAGACGGCGGGTGGCGCCGCCGTAGAGCCAGAGGGTGCCCCGGGACAGGGTTTCCAGGAACCGCCGGTCGTGGCTGATCAGCACCAGCGCCGACGGCAGTCCGGCGAGGGTCGCCTCCAGCCACTCGATCGCCGGCAGGTCGAGATGGTTGGTCGGCTCGTCGAGGAGCAGGATGTCGGGGGCGGGCGCCAGCGCCCGGGCGATGGCGCAGCGGCGGGCCTCGCCGCCGGAGAGCCGCGCCGGATCCTCGGTCCCGTCGAGGCCGAGCCGTTCGAGCAGCGTCCGCGCCCGGTGCGGATCGTCGCCGGGGCCGAGGCCGGCCTCGACGAAGGCGCGAGTGGTCGGGTATCCGGAGAGGTCCGGCTCCTGGGGCAGATAGCGGATGGTCGCGCCCGGCTGGACGAAGCGCTCGCCGTGGTCGGCCTCGATCAGCCCGGCGGCGATCCGCAGCAGCGTCGATTTGCCCGATCCGTTGCGCCCGACCAGGCACAGCCGCTCGCCCGCCGACAACGACAGCTCGGCGCCTTCGAGCAGCGGCGAGCCGCCGAAGGTCAGATGGATATCGCGCAGGATGAGGATCGGTGGCGCCATGAACCGCCGATGTAAAGCCGACCTCCCGCCAACGCAACCCCGGGGCTTCCGCCGGGTGTACCGCGAGCGTCGGCGGCGTGCTATCATCCGTGGCGGCAACCGGCGCGACGGCGCCGTTTCCCGAACGGACTCGAGGATCTGGGCGAGGCACCATGAAGCGCGCGAAAGCGAACGACTCGACGGGATCGCAACGGATCCCTGTTCCCGAAGAGGCCGGCGAGACGTCCAGCGATGTCCCCGATATCGGGGTCGCCGAGATCGACGACGGCCACCATCGACTGATCACCCATTATCGCACGCTGCTGCGGATGGTGAAACGTGATCACGACCCGCATAAGTTCGCGTTGATGTACCACATCTTCATCCAGCGGATGCGCCGGCACTTTGAGCGCGAGGACCGTTTCATGGAGGAGATCGGCTACGACGATTGCGACCATCACCGGTTGCTGCACAGAAAACTGATGCGTGACGCCGAGGATTTCCTGGTGGATCTGGTCAGGAGGAACGACAAGGCCGAGGCGGTGGCGGTGACCACCTACCTGGAGCACTGCATGATCAACCACACCACCACCCACGACCGCAAGATCGGCGAGTTCCTGGCCAGCCGCGTCTGGCCGACCTGAGAATCCGGCCCGATCGACGGACAATCGGGCCGGAAACGGGCCGGAAACGGAAGCGAGACCGGAAGGGAGGTCGGGGGCGATGGCATGGCAGGGGCTTCTCGGAATACCGGTCATTGTCGCCGTCGCCTGGGTGCTCGGCGAACGCTCAACGCGAATCCCCTGGCGGATCGTCCTTGGCGGACTGGGGCTGCAGGTGGCGCTCGCGGTTCTGTTGTTGTGGCTGCCGCCGGCACGGGAGCTGTTCTCGGCGGCATCCGCCGTCGTTGAAAGCCTGCAGGCGGCGACCCGCGCCGGCACCTCGTTCGTCTTCGGCTACATCGGCGGCGGCGAGGCGCCGTTCGAAACGAGCTTCGCCGGGCGGTCGTTCATCCTCGCCTTCCAGGCGCTGCCGCTGATCCTGCTGGTCAGCGCCCTGAGCGCGCTGCTGTTTTACTGGCGGATCCTGCCGCCGATCGTCCGCGGCTTCGCCTGGGCGCTCGGCCGCGGCCTCGGTATCGGCGGCGCGGTCGGCGCCGCCGCCGCCGCCAACGTGTTCGTCGGCATGGTCGAGGCGCCGCTGCTGATCCGCCCCTACCTGCGGACGATGAGCCGCGGCGGGCTGTTCGCGGTGATGACCTGCGGCATGGCGACGATCGCCGGCACCGTGTTCGTCGTCTACGCGACCATTCTCTCGCCGGTCCTCCCCGACGCCGCCGGCCACCTGTTGACCGCTTCGCTGATCAACGCCCCGGCGGCGCTCGCCATCGCCGCGGTGATGATCCCGCCGGAGGGCGAGCCGCGGGAGGTGCCCACCGTATCGGCCGGCGACGTCCACAGCGGCATGGAGGCGGTGGTCAAGGGCACCGTCGACGGCGTCCCGCTGCTGATCAACGTCACCGCGATGCTCGTCGTCATGGTGGCGCTGGTCAGCCTCGCCAACCAGATCCTCGGGCTGCTGCCGGACGTCGGCGGCGCGGCGTTGACCCTGCAGCGGGGGCTCGGCTGGGTCGCGGCGCCGCTGGCCTGGCTGATCGGTATTCCCTGGGCCGAGGCGGTCACCGCCGGCGGCCTGATCGGCACCAAGGTGGTGCTCAACGAGTTCATCGCCTACATCGACCTCGCCGGCGCGGCGGGCGAGGCGCTGTCGGAGAAGAGCCGGCTGATCCTCACCTACGCCCTCTGCGGGTTCAGCAACATCGGCAGCCTCGGGATCATGATCGGCGGACTGACGACGATGGTTCCCGACCGCCGCGCCGACATCATCGCCTTGGGGCCGCGGACCCTCGTCTCGGGCCTGCTCGCCAGCTGCCTCACCGCCGCCGTCGTCGGACTGATCGTCTAGTGATCTGGATCGCGAGCAGCCGGATGGACTCCTCGAAGGGCCACCAATACAATCCGGAGCATCGGATCGAGGAACTCGCGAAACCATGAGGAGGCGCGTCCGACATGTTCAGCCGGAGCGTTGGAGGAAAGCGAATGAGAGGAGATCCCGGTGCAAGCCAGCGCCAATGACAACAGCCCTGGCGGCGAGGCTCCGATAACCGCCAACCCGACGATCTCGGAGGTACTCGCCGCGTATCTCGCCGACGAAAACGCTCGCCTCGCCACGAAGACCTACGGCCTTTATGCGGATGTGATCGATCTGCTTCAGCACAGCTTGAACGGTTACGCGGCCGATTCACTGAACAAGGACGAGTACGAACTGTGGGAACAGCTCTTCAACGCGGAAGGCGACCGGCACCGGGAGTTCTGCGAGATATTCGGACCGGAGCACGTCCTGCCGCATATGGGGGAGTTTCTGAATTACTTCATGGTGCGCAAGGTGATGGCCGGCCAGGATTTGCTGCGCGCGTCGGGTACCGTCACCAAGAAATTGGCGAAGTGGCTGGCGGACAAGGGCTATGCGACCGCTGAAGAGGTCGAGGACGCCGTCGAGCGCGGCGTCGATGCGGCGCGCGATCTTCCCCGGGCCGAGAAGCTGGGCGCCGTGCTCTACGAGTTCACGTCAAGCAAGTATTCTCCGAAGGACACGGACATCGAAGACCGCTTCGAGATCAAGCGGGTGGAACCGGGCAAGATCTGGCTCGAAGGCTTCGACGACGGCCGGCTGTTGGGTCCGATCGCGGTGCCTGCGCAGGCGACGAAACTATGCCTGGTCGGCTGGACAATTTCCGGAGCCGTGCGGGAAACCGGAAAGAAGTGGGTTCTGGTCGAGGCGTGGAACGTCTATCCGTAGCCGCAAGGAGCAGGAGATAAGGGGCCCATTGACCGGGACCGACTTCATCGCCCAGTTGCCGTCGTTCACGCGGTTCGCCGACGTGGCCGATCCGGGGCGGTTCGCGCCGGCGCCGGATGATTGGCGTCTCTATTGCTGCGACGTGGTCAACTCCACCGGTGCGATCGAGCAGGGACGCTACAAGGCGGTCAACATGGTCGGCGCCGCCTGCATCATCGCCGCGATCAACGCCGCCGCCGGGACCGAGATCGCCTATGTCTTCGGCGGCGACGGCGCCACCATCCTCGCCCCCGACGCGCTGGCGCCGGCGATCGACCGGGCGCTGATGCGCACC
>JAUXFS010000197.1 GCA_030622775.1 Rhodospirillales bacterium
AAGATACCCAAGTCAAAGATTCGCGTCCGACCGAGGACAATGCGGCAATTCGACGGCGGCGTTATTGTCCGGCCTGTGGTGCTCGCTGGACCACGTTCGAGCGTGTGCACCTGAGGGAATTGATCGTCGTCAAGAAGGACGGAGACAAAACACCGTTTGATCGAGACAAACTGTTTCGCTCGCTGCGGATCGCCCTGAGAAAGCGGCCGGTGGACGAAGATCGTGTCGAACGCATCGTCAACAGTATCCAGCGACGCCTGGAGACGTTGGGCGAGGCGGAGATCCCCTCCAAGGTTATCGGCGAGATGGCCATGGATCAGCTGTCGCAGTTGGACCAGGTCGCCTATGTTCGTTTCGCTTCCGTCTACAGAAACTTCCGAGAGGCCAAGGACTTCGAGGACTTCGTGGAACACCTGGGTGAACACGAACGCTGACTTGCCGGCAGATCACGAGGACCTTTCTCATATGAGCGCCGCGTTGACGTTGGCGCGGCGGGGTCTCGGTAGAGTATGGCCCAATCCGGCAGTCGGATGCGTGCTGGTGAATGGGCGGCGCGTTGTCGGCCGCGGGTGGACGCAATCTGGCGGTCGCCCTCATGCGGAAGCGGAAGCGCTTCGACGCGCGGCATCCGCCTCCCTTGGCGCCACCGCATACATCAGTCTCGAGCCGTGCAGTCATCATGGCCAAACCCCACCTTGTACCGAAGCTCTTATTGCCTCCGGGATCCGCCGGGTGGTGATCGCCGTTGAAGATCCGGATCCCCGTGTCTCGGGACGGGGAGAAGCCCGTCTCCGGGCCGAAGGCATCGCCGTAACCACCGACGTGTCACGCGCGGCGGCGGAAGAACTCAACGCCGGCTTCTTCCTCAAAGTGACCCAGGGGCGTCCGCTGGTGACATTGAAGGCGGCAACCACGCTCGACGGCCGAATCGCAACTAGCCGCGGCGACAGCCGATGGATTACCGGCGACGATGCTCGAATCGTCGCCCATCGGTTGCGTGCGGAGCATGACGCCGTATTGATCGGTTCCGCGACCGCGCTCGCGGATGACCCCGCATTGACGTGCCGGCTTCCCGGTATGGAAAGCCGTTCCCCGCTGCGGATCGTTCTCGATGGCCGATTGCGACTGCTCCCGACCTCGAAGCTGGCGCAATCCGCCCGCCAAATACCGACGTGGGTGGTGACCTCAACGGGCGCTAGCGTATTGCGCCGGCGGGCTTTGACGGCAAAGGGCGTATCCGTTATCGAGATCGAGTCCGATTGCGCCGGGCATCCGGACCCCGGGGCGGTTCTCTCGGAACTCGCCCGCCGTGGTCTTACGCGTGTTTTGATCGAAGGTGGTGGCGTGGTCGCGGCTTCATTCCTGGCAGCCGGTCTCGTTGATCGAGTTGCCTGGTTCCATGCTCCGCGAATCATCGGCGGTGACGGAATTCCGGCGGCGTCGTCGATGGGAGTTGAAAACCTCGAAGAGGCACCTTCATTTTTTCGCACGAGCGTACGCGAAGTTGCTGCCGATGTTCTGGAGATCTACGAGCGGGTCGGCTAGTCTGGGTCGATGTTCACCGGAATCATAACCGACCTGGGAAGGGTCCGCTCGGCGTCGCGCAACGGCGACACCCGACTGGAGATCACGACGGAATTCGATACGGCCGATATCTCGCTCGGGGCCTCGATTTCGTGCTCCGGTGTCTGTCTGACGGTGATCGACAAAGGGCCTCACTGGTTCGCGGTTTCGGTTTCCGCGGAGACGCTGAGTTGCACGACAATCGGTGGTTGGCGGGAGGGGACTGGGGTAAACCTCGAGCGAGCCCTTAAGATTGGCGACGAGTTGGGTGGGCACATCGTGTCCGGCCACGTGGATTGCGTCGCTACCGTCGTCTCGATTACACCGGACGGAAGCTCCCAACGCTTCTTGATCGAAGCTCCTGATGGGTTCCACCGTTATGTGGCGGAGAAGGGTTCGATAGCGGTGGATGGCGTTTCTCTGACTGTCAACGAAGTCGAGGGGGGCCGTTTCGGCGTCAACCTCATCCCCCACACGCTCTCCGTAACCACCCTCGGCCAGATAGATTCCGGCGACCGCGTGAACCTGGAAGTCGACATGCTGGCGAGGTATGTTGCGCGTCTCCTTGACAAGGAATGAACGCGTGCCCCGAACCGATCAGCTATCCTCCATCGAGGAAATCATCGACGACGCCCGCAACGGCCGAATGTTTATTCTCGTCGACGACGAGGATCGCGAAAATGAAGGCGACATCGTGGTGCCGGCACAAATGGCGACGCCGAAGGCCATCAATTTCATGGCCAAGTATGGCCGGGGGCTGATCTGCCTGTCGCTTGGCCATCAACGCATCAAGGAACTGAGCCTACCGGCGATGGCGCGTCGCAATACGTCCCGCCACGAAACCGCCTTTACCGTGTCCATCGAGGCCCGCGAGGGGGTGACGACCGGAATTTCCGCCTCCGACAGGGCGCGTACCGTCGCCGTGGCCATCGACCCGACGAAAAGCAGTGACGATATCGTCTCGCCGGGCCACGTGTTTCCGCTCGAAGCCCGCGACGGCGGCGTGCTTGTCCGCGCGGGGCATACCGAGGCGGCTGTCGATATCGCGCGGCTGGCGGGGCTGAACCCGTCCGGCGTCATTTGCGAAATCATGAATGACGACGGGACCATGGCGCGAATGCCGGACCTGATCAAGTTCGCCCAGTTTCATGGTCTGCGGATCGGGACCATAGCCGAGCTGATTTCCTACCGACTTCGTCATGACCGAACCGTTGAACGTATCTTGGAGTCCTCTTTGGACAGTGTCCACGGCGGCACGTTCCAAATGTATGTGTACGTAAACCGCGTGGCCTACGCCGAACATGTTGCACTGGTTAAGGGAGATCTGGCGGCTGATGGTCCGGTTCTGGTACGGATGCATGCGCTGAACGTGCTGGAGGATGTGCTCGGCGATACCAATTCCGGTAAAGCCGAGGAATTGCATCAAGCGATGCGAATGATCGATCGGGAGGGCCGGGGCGTCGTCGTACTGATTCGCGAACCTCATAAGAGCAGTCTGTCGGACCGGGTACGTGCGAGACTCCAGGGTGACGAGGAAAAGGCACCGCAGCTTCGCGACTATGGCGTCGGCGCACAGATCCTGCTCGATCTCGGCGTTCAGGGCATGATCTTACTGTCGAACACGAGGCGAACAATTATCGGACTCGAAGGATACGGTCTTTCGATCGTCGGTCAGAGGCAGATAGCTGGGAAAGAGACGTCGTGAACATCTCCAACCGACACGTCCTCGTTGTCGAGGCGCGATTCTACGGGGACATCGCCGACCAGTTGGCAAAGGGCGCCATTGCAGTGCTTGAAGAAAGCGGCATTTCCTATACCCGTCACTCGGTACCCGGCGCATTCGAACTGCCCGCAGCGATCGGTTTTGCGGTGCGCGCTATCGAATCGGCTTCGGATGCGGTTCCCTTCGACGGATTTCTGGCTCTTGGCTGCGTGATCCTCGGCGAGACCGATCACTACGAACACATTTGCCGGGAAACCAGCCATGGGTTGATGAACCTGGCTCTGACCCACGGTCTTGCGCTGGGCTTCGGGCTCCTGACCTGTCAAAACTACGAGCAGGCTCGCGTTCGCGCTGCCGTCGATGGAAAAAACAAGGGGGCCGAGGCCGCTAGAGCCTGCGTGAGGATGATGGAGCTCAAGGGAATTCTCCTTCCGCGCCCCCAATGACCGCCGCCGGTCGAGGTTCAAGCCATCGCCGGCGCAGCGCCACGAGACTGGCTGCCGTCCAGGCGCTGTACGAGATGGATGTGAGTGGCGCTCCGGTTGACCTGGTGTTGGGAGGATTCATTGGCAAGCGGTGGACAGACGCCGACGGCGGCGGCGACCTGCTCGCGCCGGACGGCGATCTGCTCGGTCAATTGGTCCGCGGCGTAACCGGCCGCCGTTCGGAGCTGGATGCGGTGATAGGTTCCGCGCTGACCGGCGCTTGGACCATGGGCCGCCTCGAAATTCTGTTGCGGGCGATTTTGAGAGCAGGTGCGTATGAGTTGGCGGCCCTAAACGAGGTGCCGCCGAAAGCTGCTATCAACGAGTATGTGGATGTCGCCCACGCTTTTTTTCCGGGCAAGGAGCCAGCCATGGTCAACGCCGTGCTCGACAGACTCGCCCGCACTTTGAGGCCAAACGAACGGATGACCGGTTCTGATGACGGTGCTTCGGAGCAAGAATGAGTTCGATCTTATCGCCCGGTATTTTGCCCCGCTGGCGGCAGGGGAACCGGGCGCCCTGGGGCTGATCGACGACGCCGCTATTCTCTCGATCGAACGCGGTCGGCGGATTGTCGTCACCACCGATACCCTTGTTTGCGGAGTCCATTTCCTTCCTTCGGATCCGCCCGACACCGTTGCCGCAAAGATGCTGGCGGTCAATCTCTCGGATCTAGCGGCGATGGGCGCGCTGCCACTGGCCTACACACTATCGATGGCTTTGCCGATGACATGGACGGGAGAGGTCTTGCACCGCTGGCTTGGATCCTTTGCCGGCGGCCTGTCGGGGATGCAGGCTGAGATGGATGTCAACCTGATCGGTGGTGATACGGTAGCGACACCGGGGCCGATCTGCTTGACGGTGACGGCACTGGGAAGTGTTCGGGAAGGAACGGAGCTACGCCGTTCGGGGGCGCGACCAGGGGATACGATCTATGTTTCCGGGACGATCGGCGACGCGGCGCTGGGTCTGATGGCGCTGACCGGGGGGCTGTCGGACCTCACCGATGAGCAGCGCGGCTCGCTGATCGAGCGGTATCGGACTCCCAAGCCGCGTGTGGCGCTTGGAAAGAAGTTAGTCGGAGTGGCCCATGGAGCGGCGGACGTTTCGGATGGACTGGTCGCCGACCTGGAACACATTTGTGGCGCCTCCCTGTTGTCGGCGACGCTTCAGGCAGCACGGACTCCGCTATCCGCTGCGGCGGAGGCGGGCGTTAGCGCGGATCCGGACCTGATGATTTCGGTGCTGACGGGCGGAGGC
>JAUXFS010000294.1 GCA_030622775.1 Rhodospirillales bacterium
AGTGATTGATTTGACTCACGTTTTGAAAATGAGCCAGTTTCGCTACTGGACACATACATCGACGATGTCGTCGTCAACTGCCAGTATATGAATTCATAGCTACCGCGTCGTCAAGCCGGAAAAATTCATCGGTGCAGTGTGTCCAGTACTGGACACAAAATGAGGGCACTTAGTGCCATTTTTCCGGTTTAAATCAATGAGATAATGTATTCGTCAAGTGAAAACTTCAGGTTAGGACGGGGAGTTTTGACCCAAGGAGTAAGTTCTTGTGGCACAAAAGGGTTTCTCAATGCGCGTCTTCGCGACGAACTGCTCAACGGTGAGATCTTCTACACGCTTAAGGAGGCCCGGATCGTGATTGAAAGCTGGCGGCGTCATTACAATGCAGTGCATCCACATGCTTCGCTCGGCTACCGGGCGCCCGCACCGGAGATTCTGGTGCCTGCCTTCACCGCGTGGCCGGCTCCGCAACCCTAACCAACTCCGCCGGCCACTCTCCCGCTGGTGCCGAGGCCAACCATGAACTAAAATTCAACCCGGACCATTTGTTGGGGCCAGTCAGTCGGCTAGTCCAAGATCGGAACTTTCCCAGCGGCTATCTGGGGAACATCGACGAATAGCTTCAGAAGGGACTAAGCCGGCAGAGCCGGAACCAAACAGGTTAAGATGGCGGGACGAGGTGTCTTGGGCGCAAGGGGCGGATGATGCAATTGCTGACCGAGCGATACCGTGAGCGTCTCGCGGGGGTTCTGGGGTGCTACGACCGGATCGTCATTACGGGGACGCTGCCGGGGGCGTGCTACGCCTCAGGGATGACACGGTTTCTCCATGCGAGCGGGGTTCGGATTTTCGACTATCCGCAGTTTGCCGCGCCGCTGCGCGATCGCGTGCGGGAACGCGCGGCGGCGCTGGCGGCGGCGGCCGGGATCAAGATCGAGCACATTGCCAAGAGCCACATCCGCAAGGAGGAGGTGGTCGCCAAGGTGCTCGCGGCACGCGGCGAACACCCCGGCCTGGTGCATGTGATCTCGGCGATGGAAGCCTGCAACGCTTACGCGCCGTGGCACGACAAGCAGACGTGTCAACGGCGAAGTAATTTTCCCCAGAATCGGCAACTTAAAATTCCCCAGTTTTCATTTCTCGGTGATCGGCCGTTTTTCGATCAGGCTTGGTCCTTTCCGGGTCTTCCGCGCCGTTTTCTTGGCGGGTTCTGTTGGGTGTTTTGAGGCGGCGCGAGGTTTTCCGGCATGAGGTTCCGATGCGCCCTGAGGCGGTAGCTGTTGCCCTCGATGTGGATGACCACGGCGTGGTGGAGCAGCCTGTCGAGCAGGGCGGCGGCGACCACGTTGTCGCCGAAAATCTGGCCCCATTCCTTGAAGCTGCGGTTCGAGGTGAGGATGACGGCGCCTTTCTCGTAGCGGGCGTTGACCAGCTGGAAGAACAGGTTGGCGCCGTTTTGCGTCAGCGGCAGGTAGCCGATCTCGTCGACGATCAAGAGCGCGTTGCGGGTCAGGAAGCGGATGCGGTTTTGCAGGTTCCCTTCGCGTTCGGCCTTTTCCAGCGAGGCGACGATCTCGGCCAGGGCGCCGAAGTAGACGCTCTTGCCGGCCTTGACGGCGGCGACGCCCAAGGCCGTTGCGAGGTGGGTCTTGCCGGTGCCCGGTGGGCCCAGGAAGTGCACGGTCTCCTTGCGCGCGACGAAGTTCGAGGCCGGCCAGCGCCAGCACCCGATCGCGCTCCAAGGAGGGCTGGAAGGCGAAGTCGTAGTCCTCGAGGGTCTTGATGCGGGTCAGCCGCGCGGTCATCAGGCCCATCTTGACGCGCCGGGTCTCGCGGGTCTCGAACTCCTCGGCGAGCAGGGAATGCATGGCCTCCAGGGCGGAGAGCTCGCCTGTTTCCAGCCGTCGCACCACGTCGTCGAAGGCTTCCAGCGCACGCGGCATCTTGAGCCCGACCAGCAGGTGGCGCAGCTGATCCGGGGTGGATAGGGACATCATGACGCCGACCTCCCGCCGCCGGGCGCGGCCCCGTGTCCCGCCATGATCCGGGCTGCCTCGTCGTAGACCGACAGGTCGCGCCGCCAGACGGCGTCGCCCGGGCCGCCGACAAGGCCGTCGGCGGGGCCGGAGCCGGGGCCGGGATGTTCGGTTTTGCGTGGCCGCCGGTGCCCGGGCAGCAGGGAGCGCTGGTTGCGCCCGGCCAGCACCGGGTGTTCGGCGATCAGGGCGGCGGCCTCGAAGATGCGGATCCTGTCGGCCAGCACGTGGACCTCGACGGCGCGCTTGCGGGTGCCGTCGGGCACCGAGTAGAGGTTGCCGTCGACCGAGATCATGCCGTCGCGGGTGATGCGTCGTTCCAGCTTGAGCACGGAGCGGAAAGGAAACGCCGGCGGGGCCGACAGCGCCGGTTGCTCCTCGACGAAGGCCTCGCCAACCACCCGGTTCGTGGTGCCGTGCACGCGGGCGTTGGCGACGCTCTCCAGCCAGTCCGCCAACTGCCGGTTCATGTCGTCGAGGTCGCGGAAGGTCCGCCCCAGGAAGAAATCCTGGCGGATGTAGCGGAACGGGCGCTCGACCTTGCCCTTGGTCTTGGCCCGGTAGGGCCGGCAGGCCCTGGGCACGAAGCCGTAATGGCCGGCCAGGTCGAGCAGGGTGTCGTTGAAGACGACCTGGCCCTCGCTGTCCTCGCCGATGACGGCGGTCTTCATGCGGTCGTACAGGACCTCCCCGGGAACGCCGCCGAAAGCGTCGAAGGCGGCCATGTGGCAGCGGATCACCGCATCCAGGGTCTGGCGCGAGACGAAACGGGCGAACAGAAAGCGGCTGTGCCCGAGAACCATGGAAAAAAGCCAGACCACGCGGACCTGTTCCGGTTGGTCGGCGAAGGTGGTCTGAAAGTAAGCGAAGTCGACCTGGGCCTGCCGGCCCGGCGCCGTCTCGAAGCGCCGCTCGAAGACGGTCGGCGGCGACGGACGGACGGAACGGACGAAAATCTTCACCGTGGTCAGGCCGCCGGCGTAGCCCATCGCGCGCGCCTCGCGATAAAGGCGCGCCGCCGACAGCTCCGGAAAGGCCTTCAGCTTGCCCCGGATATAGTCGGCGTAAGGATCGAGAAGGCTGCCGCGCGGCGCCCGCGGACCGTAGACCGGCGGCTCCAGGCCGTTGTCCAGATACTTGCGCACCGTCTTCGGGTCATGCCCCGTGCGCCGCGCGATGGTCAGCACCGACAGCCCCTGGCGCTTCAAATCGTGGATCATCATGACATCCTTTCCCCTCAGCACGCCGCCGCCTCCCGATCCGTTGCATCGGACCCAGAACGACGCGGCGCGCCGGTTCAAAACAAGGGGCAAATCAAACCGCCGACCTACCCCGGGGGGCATGCCCCCATAGGCGCTAACTTAGTGCTAGACGTCTAGAATCGTTATGTGATTCATAGGAGAGATGCAGCAGGTATCTCACGTTGATGAACGCTGGCCGGCGGTTCTGAGCGCCTTGCCGGCGTGGTTAGATCTGGACAAGACGGCACGGGAGAGCGGCGCTTTGCTCCGTCGCCGTGGCGTCGGTGACGCGGCCACGCTTCTGCGTCTTGCGCTGGGCTATGGGCCTTGCGGTTTGTCGCTGCGTGGGGCTGCGGCGTGGGCTGAGCTTTCCGGCATCGCCTCGCTCTCGGATGTCGCTCTTTTGAACCGATTGCGCGGCGCTGCCACTTGGCTTGAGCGGATTGTCGGCGCGCTGTTGTCGGCCCGCACTGGTGGTAGGTGCGCCAACGGGGGGCTGGTTCCGGTCGGACGTTTGGTCCGGCTGGTGGACGGCACCTGCATCTCCCAGCCCGGCAGCAAGGGCACGGACTGGCGCGTGCACGTGGCCTACGACCTGGCCGGTGGCCGCTTCAGCCATTTCGACGTCACCGACGGGCGCGGTGCCGAGGACCTGAATCGGGCACCCGTCGCGCCTGGTGAGATTCGGATCGCCGATCGGTTTTACGCACGGGCAAAGGGACTGCGCCATGTCGTCGAGGGAAGTCGGAGGCCAAGCGG
>JAUXFS010000017.1 GCA_030622775.1 Rhodospirillales bacterium
CCTCTGGCAGGAAGTGGCGAGCTACGACCCCGACGCACGCAAGGATCTCCACCCCGCCCCGCGGCAGGTGAAGCTGACGTTCAACGCCCCGGTGACCGAGGTCAGGACCTACCTGCCGCCCGGTCTCGACCTCCCCGATCCGGAAGCCGCTAGGTCGCCGGTCAAGATCGACAAGGGGCCGAAATCCGTCGATCTCCAGGTTCCCGACCAGCTCCTGATCGTCGAGATCGTCGTTTCTTAGGTGGTGCCCGCCTACGGACGCGAAACGAAGGCCCCACGAACGCCCCCGATTCTTCGGGCTTCCATTCCGTTACCGCGCACACCAGATACCGGAAAAACCGATTGATCCGGAGGGAATCCCATGTCGACAATTCTTCGTCCTTTTTCTGCGATCGCATTGGCCGCGGTGCTCTGCGCCTCGGTTGTCGGAGCGACCAGCGCGGCCGAACTGCTATGGTACGGACATTCGGCGTTCAAAATCACTACCCCGGGCGGCAAGGTCATCCTGATCGATCCGTTTATTACCAAGAACCCGAAGACGCCGGAAGCCCTGAAGGATCTCGGCGCGCTGGGCCACGTCGACCTGATTCTTGTCACCCACGGGCATCCAGATCACATCCGCGACCTAGCCGAGATCACTAAGATGACCGGGGCCAAGGTGGCGCTCAACGCCGACATCGGGCACACCTTCGCGGCGCTCGGCTGGGTGCCCTATGAACAGATGATCCGGTTCAACAAGAGCGGCTCTATCCACCCCCTCGGCCCCGAGATCACCATCACCATGGTCCGCGCCGAACACAGCTCCGAGGTCGTGCACACGGATGCCTACACGAAGAAAAAGACGGTGCATCCGGGTGGCGAGCCGGCGGGTTACATCATCCAGCTCGAGGACGGCTACAAGATCTATCACGCGGGCGACACCGGCGTCTTCGCCGACATGGCATTCATCGGTTCGTACTACAAGCCCGACCTCGCGCTTCTGCCGATCGGCGGGCACTTCACGATGGATCCGACCCACGCGGCCTACGCGGTCCGCAACCTTCTCGAGACCAAGACGGTCATGCCGATGCACTACGGCACCTACCCGGTGTTGAAGGGAA
This sequence comes from Rhodospirillales bacterium, assembly GCA_030622775.1. Classification (GTDB taxonomy): domain Bacteria; phylum Pseudomonadota; class Alphaproteobacteria; order Rhodospirillales; family Defluviicoccaceae; genus JAUXFS01. The sequence goes on from JAUXFS010000017.1 coordinate 1,101, forward strand.
CGCCGGAACAGTTCAAGCAGGCGCTGGGCGATTACCCCGGGGAAGTGGTGGTGATGCAGCCGGGTGAGACCAGAAAATTCTGACCGCCGCACAAACCGGCCCCGCGCTTACGATTTTTCTGGCATGCCGGCCGCTCAAAAACTATGGTCGCCCCCGAATAAACAGTGCTCGCGGCGGATACAAGCGGCACAGAGAAGACGTCGCACCAGGGAGGGGCTCGTCTTGGTCCATGCGATCAGTCTGGCAGGGGTTCTTTGCGTCCTCTGGCTTCTTCTGTCCGGCCACTTCCATGAGCCTCTGCTCCTCGGGCCCGGCGTCGCCTCGGTCGCGGCGGTCGTTTTCATCGCCCGCCGGATGGACGTGGTCGACCGCGAGGGCCACCCGATCCACCTGACCTGGCGGGCTCTCCCGTATTGGCCGTGGCTTTTGTGGGAGATCGTCAAGGCCAACATCGACGTCGCCCGTGTTCTGGTGCGGCGGCGAATGCCCACCGATATCTCGGTCATCAACGTCAAGGCCACGCAGAAGAGCGATGTTGGCCAGGTCGTCTACGCCAACTCGATCACGTTGACGCCGGGAACGGTGACCATCGCGCTCGACGACAACATCCTCACGATCCACGCTCTGACCACTAGTGCCGCGGAGGGCCTCAACACCGGCGAGATGGACCGCCGGGTGACCGCGGTGGAGGGCTCATCGTGATGTTTGCGGCGGCCAGCTTGGCGGTGCTGGTGGTCATGGCGCTCGCCCTGGTCCGCGCGATCAAGGGGCCGACCGTCTACGACCGGATCCTCTCGGTCAACAGCTTCGGCACGTTGACCGTGGTGTTGATTGCCGTTCTCGGCTTTCTGACCGAACGCCCGGAGTTCCTCGACATCGCCCTCGTCTACGCGCTGATCAACTTCATCGGCACCATCGCCGTGACCAAGTACGTCGAGTTCGCCCATCTCGGAGCCCCGGTCGACCCAGGGGACTGGGAGGACGTATGATGGCGTTGCTCGTCGATGTGATCAGTTGGGCGTGCATCGTCGTCGGGGCGGTGTTCGCAGTCATCGGCGCGGTGGGCATCCTGCGGCTGCCGGACGTGTTCTCGCGAATGCACGGCGCCGGCATCATCGACACCTTGGGGGCCGGCCTGATCCTCGTCGGCCTGATGTTTCAGGCGGGGTTTTCGCTGATCACGGTGAAGCTGATCCTGATCGTCGTCTTCGTGCTCTATACCAGCCCGACCACCACCCACGCGCTTGCGCGGGCGGCGCTCAACGGCGGCGTCAATCCCCTGATCGAACGCAAGGAAGCGGGCGGAGACGAGCCATCGGAAGCCTGATCGATATCGCTCTGCTGCTGTTCATGGCGGTTACCGGGCTCGCCATGGTTAGGCTGCGCAACCTGTTCGCCGTGGTCATGCTGTCGGGTATCTTCAGCCTCTCCGCGGCGACGCTGTACGTGGTCCTGGACGCCGTCGACGTCGCCTTCACCGAGGCCGCGGTCGGCGCCGGCATCGCCACCGTGCTCGGCATCGCCACCCTCGCGGTGGTCCGCACCGAGATGGAGAAGGTTCAGAAGCGCAGCGTCGTCGGACCGTTGTTGATCGTCCTCGTTACCGGCGTCGCGCTGATTTACGGCACCCTCGACATGCCCCATTACGGCGATCCGGCCGCCCCGATCCATCACCACGTGGCCCCCCGCTACATCGAGGACTCGGGCCGGGAGGTCGGCATTCCCAACATCGTCACTTCGGTGCTCGCCAGCTACCGGGGCTACGACACCCTCGGCGAGACCGCGGTCATCTTTACCGCCGCCGTCGGTGTGATGGTGTTGCTGGGTCGCGGTCGCCGACGCCGTCGTCAGGATCAACGGGAAAAGCGAAGGGAGGCCGCCGAATGAAGCGCAAAGCCGTTCTCCGCGTTACCGCAAAGATGTTGATCCCAATGATCATGCTGTTCGCCCTCTACGTCCAGTTCCACGGCGACTTCGGCCCCGGCGGCGGCTTTCAGGCCGGCGTTATCTTCGCTTCGGCGTTCATCCTCTATGCGCTATTGTTCGGAGTCGCCAACGCCCGGCGCGTCGCCCCGCCGGGGTTCGTTCGAGCCAGCCTTTCGTTCGGCGTTTTGCTCTACGCCGGCGTCGGCGTCGCGGGATTGTTTCTCGGCGGAAACTATCTCGACTACTCGGTGCTGGCCGACGATCCGGTCCACGGCCAGCACCTGGGCATCATGCTGATCGAGTTCGGCGTCGGCACGACGGTGGCCTCGGCGATGATCACCATCTTCTTGATCTTCGCCGGACAGGACCCGGAAATCGGCGGGGGAGAGCGCTGAGCGATGGATGTGCCGGGGCTCTACAACTACTGGATCGTCGTCGTGCTGATGATGATCGGCTTTTATGTGGTCATCGCCCAGGGCAACCTGGTCAAGAAGATCTTCGGCCTCAACATCTTCCAGGTCGGAGTGTTCGTTTTTTACATTTCGATGGCTAAGGTCAAGGGCGGCACCGCGCCGATCCTCGACGGCGGCATCGAGGTCTATTCGAACCCCCTGCCCCATGTGCTCATCCTTACCGCCATCGTCGTCGGCATCGCGACCATGGCCCTGGGCCTGGCCCTGGTGGTCCGCATTCGCGACGCCTATGGCACCATCGAGGAGGACGAGATCGAGACGCAGGAGGGAGAGTTACCGTGATCCTTCTCCATCTCCCGGCCCTGCAGGTGGTTGTGCCGTTGATGGCGGCGCCGGCGTGCGTGCTTTTGCGTCATGGAAGGATCGCATGGGCCCTGGCGCTGGTCGTCACCTGGACGGCTTTCGCGGTCGCCCTTGCGCTGTTGCTGCAGGTGATCGACAGCGGTCCGATCTCCTATGCCATGGGCGGCTGGGCACCGCCCTGGGGCATCGAATACCGGGTCGACACCCTCGCCGCCTTCATCCTGGTGATCGTCACCTCGATCGGTGCCCTCGTCGTTCCGTTCGCCCGCGCCAGCGTCGAGCGCGAGGTGGCGAGCGATCGCATCTACCTGTTCTACACCATGTACCTCCTGTGCTTGTCCGGGCTGCTGGGCATCACCATCACCGGCGACGCGTTCAACCTGTTCGTGTTTCTCGAGATCTCGTCGCTGTCGTCCTACGTGCTGATCAGCCTCGGCCGCGACCGGAGGGCGCTGACCGCCGCGTTCCGCTACCTGATCCTGGGAACCATCGGCGCCACCTTCTACATCATCGGCGTCGGCATGATTTACATGGTGACCGGCACCCTCAACATCGCCGACCTGGCGTCGAAGCTGCCGGCGATGGCGGACTCGCGCACCGTTCACATGGCCCTGGCGTTCCTCACCGTCGGCATCAGCCTCAAGCTGGCGCTGTTCCCGCTACACCTGTGGCTGCCCAACGCCTATGCCTTCGCCCCCACCGCGGTGACCGTGTTTCTCGCGGCGACGGCGACCAAGGTGGCGGTCTACGTGATGATCCGCATCGTCTACACGGTGTTCGGCGGTCCCGCCATCTTCGAGCAGATGCCGATCGACGAGATGTTGATGGGGCTCGGCATGCTGTCGATGATCGGCGCCTCGCTGGTCGCGATCTTTCAGGACAACGTCAAGAGGCTGCTGGCCTATTCCAGCCTCTCGCAGATCGGCTACATGGTTCTCGGCCTCAGCCTCGCCAACGTTTCCGGCCTCGCCGGGGGTATCGTCCACATCTTCAACCACGCAATGATGAAGGCGGCCCTGTTCATGGCGGTGGGCTGCATCTTCTACCGCGTGGGATCAGTCCATATCGATGCGCTCGCCGGGCTGGGCCGGCGGATGCCTTTGACCATGGCGGGCTTCGTCATCGGCGGGCTGAGCCTGATCGGCGCGCCGCTGACCGTCGGCTTCGTCAGCAAGTGGTACCTGATCCAGGGCGCCTTGGAGAGAGGCTTGTGGCCGGTCGCCCTGGTCATTCTGGCGAGCGGTCTTCTCGCCCTGATCTATGTCTGGCGGATCGTCGAGGTCGCCTATTTCCGCCCATCGCCCGACGGCGCGACCGAAATCCGCGAGGCCCCGCTCAGCATGTTGATCCCGCTCGGGGTTCTCTGCGTGGCCTGTATCTATTTCGGCATCGACGCGACCGCGACCATGGACCTGGCAACCGCCGCCGCCGTCGAGTTGATCGGGAGCCACCCGTGAGCCCGGAAATCGCCATGCCGTTGGCGGTGGCGGTGCCGCTGGTCGGCGTCGCACTGATCCTGCTCGCCCGCAACCGGCCCAACCTGCGCGAGGCGATGACCATGGTCACCGCCTTCTCCCTGTTCGCGGTCGTGCTCTCGATCTTTCCCGCGGTGATCGCGGGCGAACGGCCGACGATCGTCCTCTTCGAGATGTTTCCCGGCCTGCGTTTCGCACTTTCCGCCGAGCCGCTGGGAACCACTTTCGCCGGCATCGCCAGCCTGCTGTGGATCGTCACGTCGATCTATTCGATCGGCTATATGCGCGGTCATCACGAGCAGAACCAGACCCGCTTCTACGCCTTCTTCGCCGTCGCCCTGGCCACCACGATGGGTGTGGCGTTCTCGGACAACATGCTGACCCTGTTTACTTTTTACGAGGCGTTGACGCTCTGCACGTTCCCGCTGGTCACTCACGCCGGAACCGACGAGGCGCGGCGCGCCGGCCGGGTCTACCTCGGCATTCTGCTCGGCACCTCGATTGGTTTGCAGTTGCTCGCCGTCGTCGCCACCTGGCTGATCGCCGGAACCCTCGATTTCACCGACGGCGGCATTCTCGCCGGCAAAGCCTCGGACGGGGTGATCGCCGTCCTGCTCGCGCTCTACATCTTCGGCATCGGCAAGGCGGCGCTGATGCCGTTCCATCGCTGGCTGCCGGCGGCGATGGTGGCGCCGACCCCGGTCAGCGCCCTGCTCCACGCGGTCGCCGTGGTCAAGGCCGGCGTCTTCACCGTGCTCAAGGTCACCGTCTATATCTTCGGCATCGATCTTCTGGCTACGACCGGGGCCAGCACCTGGCTCGCCTACATGGCGGCGGCGACGATCCTGATCGCGTCGCTGGTGGCGATGACCAAGGACAACCTCAAGGCACGGCTCGCGTACTCGACGATCAGCCAGCTCTCATACATAGTTTTGGGCGCGATGATGGCGACCGGCGCCGGGGTCGTCGGCGGCGCCATGCACATCGCCATGCACGCGTTCGGCAAGATCACCCTGTTCTTCTGCGCCGGCGCGATCCTGGTCGCCAGCCACAAGACCGAGATCAGCCAGATGCAGGGACTCGGCCGGCGGATGCCGTTCACCTTCGCCGCCTTCTTCCTCGGCGCGCTCAGCATCATCGGCCTGCCGCCGATGGGGGGCTCCTGGAGTAAGTTCGAACTCGTCCTCGCCGCCGCCGATACCGGACACCTGGTGTTCGTCGCGGTGCTGATGATCTCGTCGCTGCTCAACATCGCCTACCTGATACCGGTGGCGATCCGCGGTTTCCTGCCCGCCCCCGCGGAGGCGGGCGGCAATCCCGGCGGCAACCACGAGCCCGATGGCGGCGGCATCAGCGAAGCGCCGGCTTTCTGCGTGGTGCCGCTGTGCTTTACCGCGCTCGGCTGTATCGTGCTGTTTTTCTATGCCGACTGGCTGTACGCGTTCCTGCGTCCGATCACCGGGGCAATCACCGGAGCGATCACCGGGGGATGAAGAGAGATGTCTGAACAGAACCAAGACAACAAGGCCGAGGACGACAAGCGGTACTGGCTGGACGATCCCGCTAACGTGACCAAGATCGTCTGGGCGTTGGTCGTGGTCTGCGCCGGGCTGTTCGTTGCCGACGCGTTCTATCATAAGCACGGCCCGTTCGACATCGAACACCTGTTCGGTTTCTTCGGCATTTTCGGCTTCGTCATGTGCGTCGCCCTGGTTCTCGGAGCCAGGTGGATGCGCACCTTCCTGCAACGCCCGGAAGACTATTACGACCCCGATGAGTAGCTTCAGCCCCGGCCTGATCCTGATGCTCGGCGCGTTGGCGGTGCCGCTGCTGCGCGGCCACGTCCGCAGTCTCTACATGCTGTGGCTGCCGATCGCCGGCCTTCTGTACACCATTTCGCTCGAGCCGGGCGTCTATGGCCAGATCGAGTTCCTCGGCTACACCCTGGAACTGGTGCGCGTCGATTCCCTGTCGAAGATATTCGGCTACATCTTCTTCGGCGCCGCGGCGCTCGGCGTCCTGTTCGGACTCAAGGAGCAGGACACGGTCCCGCAGACGGCCGCGCTGATCTACGCCGGCGGCGCGATCAGCGCGGTGTTCGCCGGCGACCTGATCAGCCTGTTCGTCTTCTGGGAACTGACGGCGATCTCGTCGGTATTCCTGATCTGGGCCAGGCGAACCGAACGGTCCTACCGGGCCGGAATGCGCTACCTGATCATCCAGGTCGGTTCGGGAGTGATTCTGCTTGCCGGTCTGATCATCCACGCCGCCGACACCGGCTCGATCGCCTTCGGCTATCTCGGCCTTTCGAGCCCCGGCACGGCTCTGATCCTCGTCGCCTTCGGGATCAAATGCGCCTTCCCCCTCCTCCACAACTGGTTGCAGGACGCCTATCCCGAGGCCACCGTCGGCGGCACCGTGTGGCTGAGCGCCTTCACCACCAAGCTCGCCGTGTACGCGCTGGCGCGCGGCTATCCCGGGACGGAAATGCTGATCTGGATCGGCGTGACGATGACCGCGTTTCCGATCTTCTTTGCGGTGATCGAGAACGATCTCCGCCGGGTGCTCGCCTACAGCCTCAACAACCAGCTCGGCTTCATGGTCACCGGCATCGGCATCGGCACCGAGATGGCGCTCAACGGCACCGTCGCCCACGCCTTCTCCCACATCCTCTACAAGGCGCTGCTGTTCATGTCGATGGGCGCGGTCCTCTACAGGACCGGCACGATCAAGGGTTCGGAGTTGGGCGGCCTCTACAAGAGCATGCCGTGGACGGCCGGATTCTGTATCGTCGGCGCCGCCTCGATCTCGGCGTTCCCGCTGTTCAGCGGCTTCATCAGCAAGTCGATGATCCTGACCGCCGCCGCCTCCGAGGGCTACTTCTTCACCTGGCTGGTGTTGTTGTTCGCGTCCGCAGGCGTGTTCCACCATTCCGGGATCAAGATCCCGTTCTTCGCCTTCTTCGCCCACGACAGCGGCATCCGCTGCAAGGAGGCGCCGTGGAACATGCTGGCGGCGATGGCGATCGCCGCGTTCATGTGCATCGCCATCGGCGTCTACCCGGGTCCTCTTTACGCCATCCTGCCGTTCCCGGTGGATTTCGCGCCGTACACCACCGCGCACGTGATCACCCAGTTGCAGTTGCTGTTGTTCTCCGCCCTCGCCTTCACCTGGCTCCAGCGGACCGGCCTCTATCCGCCGGAGTTGCGGTCGGTCAACCTGGATTTCGACATCGTCTACCGCAAGGGGCTGCCGGCGTTCGCCCGCGGGTTCGTTCGCATCTTCGGGCCGATCGACCGCGAGGCGCGGCGGGCCGCGCTCGGCGCGTTTGGCCGGGTGGTGCACCAGATCTACCGCCATCACGGTCCGGCGGGGGCTCTGGCGCGGACCGCCAACGCCGGCAACATGGTGTTCTGGATGATCGTGATGCTCGCCGGTTACCTGGTGATCTATTTCATCTAAGTTTGTGCGAACCGCCCGCCTGTATGTCTTGACCGCTGATCCTTTGCATTTCTCGAACCGTGTAGTCGCCATGACGATGTCCTGCAACCCGATCTTCGTCGTCGGCCCCCCCAGGTCCGGCACCACGCTGACCGCACGCATCCTCGGCAACCATCCGGCGATCTTCATGCCGGGAGAAACCCACTTCATGGAAGACGTCTACGCCCGCCGGAACGAGCTGGGCGACCCGGCGCACGGGCATACGCGCGACCTCGTCATCGAGCGGCTCCACACGCTGTACGGCCGTTTCAACGAGCCCGTCGACCAGGAGCGGATCGAGCACCTGTTCCTGCGCGAGGATCTGGCCAAGGCGCTCGGTCGGGCCCGCAGTTACCGCGAGATGTTCGACACCTTCATGGAGCGCCAGATGGCGTCCGAGGGCCGGCGGCGGTGGGGCAACCAGGTACCGCGGGACCTGTTCGAACTGGACCAGTTGTTCGACTTCTACCCCGAGGCGCGGGTGGTCGCCTGCATCCGCGATCTCAGGGACTTTCTGTTGTCCTACCGCGACCGATGGAAGGCTGGCAGCAGCGTCCCGGGCGACGAACAACGCCTGAAGAAGCTCTACCATCCGGTGGTGACTTCGCTTCTGTGGAAAAGCAACATGGCTGCCCTCGAGGCGGCTCGGCGGCGCTACGGCGAGCGCGTTTTCGTCAACCGCTACGAAGCGCTCGTCGGCGATCCCGAGGCCCAGATCCGATCCCTGTGCGCCTTCCTCGGAGAGGACTTCGATCCCCGCATGCCGGCGGTCGGCAGCTATGCGTCCTCCGCCGGGACCCGGGACCGCCAGATCTTCGACAGCTCGGTCGGTCGCTGGCGGCGCCACCTTTCTCCGGCGGAGGTGAGCATTGCCCAAAAAATCTGCGGCCGTCAGATGACCGCGTTCGGCTATCCGACGGAGCCGGTGCCCGCCGCCCCGCTGGCCGTCGCCCGCCACGTGGTCAGCTTGCCCTTTTCCGCCTGGCAAGCAATCGCCGTCAACAAAAGGGTTCGCGGCCCCCTCATCCCCTATCTCGCCAAACGCCTGGGACAGCTGATCCGGCGATGACGTGGGGTCAAAATGAGTATGAGATTGGATTTGACCCCGATTACAATTCCTTGAAGATCTGAAACGGTCGCTCAACCTTAAACCACGGGAGCGCTTCACGTCGGACCCGTAGGGCACCGCGTATCGGCCAAGTCACCGCAATGGAGGAGGAAATACAATGGCGATGCATTCGATTTCGTACCAGGACGCCCGCCCCCGCATGCAGGCCGGCGACGTCATCGCGTTCGGCGGCAAGGGAAACTTCTCGGAAATCATCAAGATGGCCACCCGGGCCGAGGTCTCGCACGTCGGCGCCGTCCTGCAGACCCAGGTCCGCGACGGCAGCGGCGAACGTTTCTTCAACCAGGTCATCGAGTCCACCACCCTTCACGGGTTCAGCGGCGTGCAGGTCTCGCGGTTCAGCGACCGTCTGACCTACGAGGGCGAGATCTGGTGGCTGCCGCTGCGCAGTGATGTCCGGCGAAACCGGTTCGACCAGGGCGCCTTCTACGACTTCCTGTTCAATCAGGCGAAAAAGAGAAAGCCCTACGACATGCCCCAGGCGATCGGATCGGCGCTCGACGCCCTCGACAAACTGCCGTTCGGGATCGAGGGCCCCACATACAACCGGGAGGACTTCAGCAAGTTCTTCTGCTCCGAGCTGGTCGCCGCCGGCCTCGAGGCGGCCGGGTCGGTCGGTCGGGTCAACGCCTCGGAGGTGACGCCGATCGACCTGTGCCGCTGGAGCGTCTACGAGTCGGACTATTACATGCTCAAGGGCGACCCGGAGAAATCGATCTCCAGGCACAACACTCTGGACCCTAGCCTGTGGAACGTCTGACGCCGACCGCCCGCGGGTAACGCTCCACACGCGACCCCATCTGAGGACGGCTACTCCGCCGGACCGTCGAGGAAATGCAGCGCCGGCATGCCGACGACCCCGGCCTGTTCCATCGCCGCGTGCAGGTCGGCCGACTCGGTGAACGCCCTTGCCGTCTCGACGTCGGCCATGTCGAGCAGGACGATCACCTCCTTGGGATCGTCGCACGACCGGTAGACCCGGCCGTTGGTCAGGCCGGCGGACTCGTGCGCCGATGCTTGGGCGTCGAACGCCGGCTTCCAGGTCGCGAAGTTCCGAACCTTGTGACGGATCACCATCAATCCCATCGCCTTCGCCCTCCCGTTGGCCTGTGTTGATCGCCCACGTCGATGGCGATTACGTGGGAAGCCGGCGCCCAGGCG
>JAUXFS010000210.1 GCA_030622775.1 Rhodospirillales bacterium
ACTTAAGAAGAACGGTTTCGGTATCGGTCCTGGCGTTTGCCACGGTGTTTGGTCTCGCGGCGGCCACGGTACAGGCCGCCGAGAGGTGGGACATGCCGATGGCCTACGCCGACAGCAACTTCCACACCCAGAACGGCAAGCTCTTCGCCGAGGCAGTCGGGGTCGCCACCGGCGGCAAACTCGAGATCATCGTCCACGGCGGCGGCTCGCTGTTCAAGGGCAACGAAATCAAACGCGCCATCCAGACCGGCCAGGCGCCGATCGGAGAACGGCTGCTGTCGGCGCACCAGAACGAGAACGCGCTGTTCGGTGTCGATTCGGTGCCGTTCCTGGCAACGTCCTTCGAGGCCTCCGACAAGCTGTGGGCGATCGCACGGCCGACCATGGAAAAGATCCTCCTCGATCAGAACCTGGTCCTGCTCTACGCGGTGCCGTGGCCGGCGCAGGGACTGTATTTCAAGAAGGAGATCAACTCGACGGCCGACATGAAGGGCATTCCGTTCCGCTCCTACAACAGCGCCACGGCGCGCATGGCGGAACTCTCCGGCATGCTGCCGGTTCAGATCGAGGCGGCGGAACTGTCGCAAGCCCTGGCCACGGGTGTCGCCGAGGCGTTCATCTCCTCGGGCTCGACCGGCTACGACCGCAAGGTCTGGGAGCATCTGACCCACTTCTACGACGTCAGCGCCTGGCTGCCGCGGAACTATATCTTCGTCAACAAGGATGCCTGGGACGCCATCGACGAGGACACCCAGAATATCGTTCGCGGCGTCGCGATGATGGCCGAAAGGGCCGGCACCGCCAAGTCGGAGCAACTGGCCAACTGGTATCTCGCCCAACTCGCGGCCAACGGCATGTCCGTCCAACCGGCGCAGGGACAGCTCCTCGTCGATCTCGAAAAGATCGGTGTCACCATGACCAACGAATGGATCGAGGCGGCCGGAGACCAGGGCAGGGTCATCGTCGAGAAGTTCAAGGCGACCAAGTAGAGCGAAGATGGAAGAGCCCGCGCGACTGTCGGGCTCTTCCAGGTTTCGCGGGGATCGCCCGATCGTGCGTGCGAGCGAGCGAGGACCTCTGTAGGGAGCGTCTGTCATGGTTGAAATAGGGCGCCGGATCAGGCCGGTACTGGATTTCATCTACACCCTGTGCGGTCGCATTGCCGCGGGGTTTTTGCTTCTGCTGTTGACGATCATCGTCCTGCAGATGCTGGCGCGGTGGACGGGAAATACTTTCCCCGGCGCGACCGATTATGCCGGCTACTGCATGGCGGCGGCGTCGTTCTTCGCCATGGCCTACGCGCTGAACTACGGCGCCCATATCCGGGTGACCCTGTTGCTGTCGAAGATGGGCAAATGGCGCCGCCTCGGCGAATTCTGGTGCTTCGGCATCGGCACCGCGGCGGCGTCCTATTTCGCCTTCTACGCCATCAAGGGGACGTACTGGTCGAGGAAGCTCCACGACATATCCCAGGGCCAGGATGCCACCCCGATCTGGATCCCGCAGCTGGCCATGTCGATCGGCGTCACCGTCCTCGCCATCGCGCTGGCCGACCATTTGGTCCGGATGCTGTTCGGGGGCCAACCCGACATCGGCGAAGACCCGGTCGAGTAGTAATTTAGCGAATAGGCGGAGCGATCATGGAAAACCTCGCCCTGACGGGAATCTTTCTGTTTACCCTGTTCCTGCTGCTCGGAACCGGCGTATGGGTCGGTCTGGCGCTTCTCGGCGTGGCTTTCGTCGGCATGGAGCTGTTCACCAACCGGCCGGTGGGCGACGCGATGATCACGACGATCTGGACGTCGTCGTCGAGCTGGTCGCTGACCGCCCTGCCCTTGTTCATCTGGATGGGGGAGATCCTTTATCGGACGCGCCTCTCCGAGGACATGTTCCGCGGGCTGGCGCCGTGGATGGCGCCGCTGCCGGGGCGGCTGCTGCACACCAACATCGTCGCCTGCACCATCTTCGCGGCGGTGTCCGGATCTTCGGCGGCGACGCTGATGACCGTCGGCAAGATGTCGATTCCCGAGCTCAGGAAGCGGGGATACCCCGAGCGGATGATCATCGGCACCCTGGCCGGCGCGGCGACGCTGGGCCTGATGATCCCGCCATCGCTGACCCTGATCGTTTACGGGGTCACCATCAACGAATCCATTTCCAAGCTGTTCATGGCCGGCATTCTTCCGGGACTGGTGCTGGCCTTGCTGTTCATGGGCTACATCGTGTTCTGGTCGTTCACCCGGCGCGACGAGGTTCCGCCGCCGGAACCGAAGACGACCCTGGCGGTCAAGATCAAGGAGTCCCGGTTTCTGATCCCGGTCATCCTGTTGGTCTCGTTCGTCATCGGCTCGATGTACCTGGGTTGGGCGACCGCCACCGAAGCCGCGTCGTTCGGCGTGATCGGCTCCCTGGTCCTGGCGGCGGGTCAGCGATCGCTGACCAAGGACGCCTTCTTCGCCAGCCTGATGGGGGCGACGAGGACCTCGTGCATGATCGCGCTGATTCTTTCCGGCGCGGCGTTCCTGTCGCTCTCCATGGGTTTCACCGGCCTGCCCCGCAACCTGGCGAACTGGATCGATTCCCTCCAGCTTTCGCCGATCGTGCTGATCATGGCGCTGATGGTGTTCTATATCGTCATCGGCTGCTTTCTCGACGGGATCTCGTCGGTGGTGCTGACCATGGCGGTGGTCGAGCCGATGATCCGCCAGGCGGGAATCGACGTCATCTGGTTCGGCATCTTCATCGTCGTGGTGGTGGAGATGGCCCAGATCACGCCGCCGATCGGGTTCAACCTGTTCGTCATGCAAGGCATCACCCGCCACCAGATGAATTACATCGCCAGAGCCGCCCTGCCGATGTTCGTGCTGATGATGGTGATGGTCGGCATCCTCGTCGTCTTCCCCGAACTCGCCACCTACCTTCCCGAGAACATGGCGCCGGGACCCGGATAGTGCCGGGCCCCGGATAGTGCTCGGATAAGGGAGTGACGGAGCTTCTGTTGGGGGACATCGGTCCGTGGGCCTTTGCCCTGGCGGCGAGCGCGGTGCTCGTCGGCGCGGTGCTTCAAAGCGTCACCGGCATGGGGTTCGGGGTGACGGCGGCGCCGATCCTGGTCCTCGTCGATCCCCGGTTCGTGCCGGCGTCGGTTCTGTTGCTGGGGATGCTGGTGGCGAGCCTGGCGGCGGTCCGCGGCCGCGCCGACATCGCCGGCGGCGAGTTGGGAGTGGCGCTGGCCGGTCGCGTCGCCGGTGCGCTGGTCGCCGGCGCCGCCCTCGCCGCCTTCGGCGGCACCACCGAGTTTTCGCTGTTGTTCGCCGGACTGGTCCTTATCGCCGTGTGGCTGAGCATCAGCAAATGGCACGTCCGACTGACCCCCAAATCGCTTTTCGTCGCCGGGTTGTCCTCGGGGGTCATGGGGACCGTCACCTCGATCGGCGCGCCGCCGATGGGGATCGTCTATCAGCACACGCCGGCGCCCAAGGTGCGGGCGACGCTCAACGGCTTCTTTGCCCTCGGCACCGTTGCCTCCCTCGGCTCCCTCGCCGCCTTCGGCCTGTTCACCGGCGAACACGTGATCCTGGCGTTGAGACTGCTCCCGGCCCTGCTCGCCGGGTTCTGGCTATCGCGGTGGTGCACCGGGATCGTCGACCGCGGCCGGCTGCGGCCGCTGATCCTCGGCGTCTGCGTAGCCTCGTCGCTGGCGATCGTGTGGAAGGCGCTGACGTGATCGGCCGTTCCGTCCTGTCGCTGTTGGGCGCGCTCGGCCGGCACGCACCGGTGGTGTTGGTGATCGGCGTCGTCCTCGGCCTGGCCCTGCCCGGGGTCGGCGCGGTTCTCAGGCCGGCGTTGCCGGCCCTGGTGGTGCTGGTGTTCGGGTTCGCCCTGGTCCGCATCGAATGGTCGGCGGTATCCGCCGCCTTCCGCAGGCCGTGGTGGATCGGCGCTATCGTCGCGGTGCTGATGGCGGTGGTGCCGGCGGCGGTCTACGGGTTGGCGGTGTCCCTGCGGCTGCCGCCCGACATGACCGCCTCGCTGGTGCTGATGGCCTGCGCGCCGCCGATCGCGTCGGCGCCGAACCTGGCGTTCATCCTCGGCCTCGACGCGGCGGTGGCGCTCAACGTGGTCGTCGTCGGGAGCTTGCTGATGCCGGTCATCGCGCCGCCGATGGTGTTCGCCATCCTTGGCCTCGACCTCCAGGTCGAACCGGAGATCGTCGCGCTGCGTCTGGTGGCGACCATCGCCATCGCGGTGCTGCTGGCGGCGTGCTTGCGGCGAATGCTCGGCCGTGACCGCATCAACCGCCATGGCAACGTCCTCGATGGCGCCTCGGCGATGGTCATGGTGCTGTTCGTGATCGCGGTAATGGAGGGGGTGCAGGCACGGCTGCTGACCGAGCCGGCGACCGTCCTCGCGGTCCTCGCCGCCGCCTGCGCCGCCAATCTCGGGCTTCAGGCGTTGTTCGGCGGGTTGGCGGGGTTCGTTCGCGGCCCTTCCGCCGGTTTGCTGCGCCGCCAGGTGCTGTCCGTCGCGCTGATGGCCGGCAATCGCAACATCGCCCTGTTCCTGGCGGCGCTTCCCGACCATTCAATCGGGTTTCTGACCCTGTTCGTCGCCGTCTATCAGGTCCCGATGTACTTGACGCCGCTGTTCGCCGGCCCCCTCTACCGCCGGATGATGGGTCCCCGAAAAGACCAAAAATAGCGGCGAAGCCCCCCTTGGCGCCCCCTACCCTGTCCGCCGGTTCACCCTGGCCGCCTGTTTATACCAACGGTCATTGATAGGGACTCATTGTGATCGTGTTTCACGCATCCTCGGCAGGAGGGGCCGCGCGGGTGATGCTGG
>JAUXFS010000531.1 GCA_030622775.1 Rhodospirillales bacterium
CCGCTTCGGCGAGCGCGACGGCGGCCGGGCCGACGGCGGCCAGGCCTTCGCCGCCACACTCGATGAACGTACTGCGCTTGAGAAAATCGAGGACGCCGAGGCCCGAGGAGAACCGCGCGCTGCGCCCCGTCGGCAGCACGTGATTGGGGCCAGCGACATAATCGCCGATCGCTTCCGGCGTGAGCCGTCCTAGGAAAATGGCTCCGGCGTTGCCGATCCGCCGGGAGAACCGGTCGGCATCGTCGAGGGCCAGTTCCAGATGCTCGGGGGCGAGCCGGTCGACCAGCGGCGGCGCTTGGTCGAGGCTGTCGACGACGATGACGCAACCGTTGGTCTCCCAGCTTTTCCGGGCTATTTCGCCGCGCGCCAGCGTCTTCAGGTGATCTTCCACCGCTTCGCAGACGGCGTCGGCGAACCCGGCGTCGTCGGTGATCAGGATCGACTGGGCGGCGGTATCGTGCTCGGCCTGGGCGAGCAGGTCGATGGCGATCCACGACGGATCGTTGGCGGCGTCGGCGACGATCAGCACCTCCGACGGCCCGGCGATCATATCGATGCCGACGGTGCCGAACACTCGACGCTTGGCGGCGGCGACATAGGCGTTGCCGGGGCCGACGATCTTGTCGACCGAGGCGATCGTCTCGGTGCCGTAGGCCAGCGCCGCTATCGCCTGGGCGCCGCCGATGCGGAAGACCTCGTCGACGCCGGCGATACGGGCGGCGACCAGAACCAGGGGGTTGAGCGCGCCGCAGGGCGCCGGCACCACCATCACCAGCCGGCGAACGCCGGCGACCTTGGCCGGCATCGCGTTCATCAGCACCGAGGACGGATAGGCGGCGGTGCCGCCGGGCACGTAGAGGCCGACGGCGCCCACCGGTGTCCAGCGATAGCCGAGCCGAAGGCCGGCGTCGTCGCGGTAGTCGAGATCGTCCGGCACCTGCCGGGCATGGAAGGCGGTGATCCGCTCCGCCGCGAGTTCCAGCGCGGCGATCGCCTCGGGCGCGCACGACCGGGCGGCGCCGTCCAGGTCCGCCGCCGGAACCCTCAGGGTGTCCGGCGTCAACTCGAGCCCATCAAACCGTCGGGTGTAGTCGATGACCGCGTCGTCGCCGCGGGCGCGGACGTCGGCGAGGATCGCCGCCACCGCATCGTCGACGTCGGGCGCGGATTCCCTTTTGGCGGCAAGCACCGCCCTGAACGCGGCCTCGAACCCCGGATCGCCGACATCAAGCCTCATCGGCATGGACGGCCTCCCGGAACCGATCGATCCAAAAATTGATCTCGCACGGACGGGTTTTCCACGCCGTCCGATTGACCGCCAGGCGCGAGGTGATGTCGGCGATCCTCTCGATCTCCATCAACCCGTTGGCCTCCAGCGTCGCGCCGGTGGAGACCAGATCGACGATCCGTCGGCACAGACCCAGAGCCGGCGCCAGCTCCATCGCCCCGTTGAGGTGGATGCATTCCGCCTGCACCCCGCGCGCGGCGAAATAGCGCTGGGTGATGGCGGGATACTTGGTGGCGATGCGCACGTGACTCCAGGTGGACGGGTCGTCCTCGGCCACCAGCTCCGCCGCTTCGGCGACCGACATGCGGCAATGCCCGACCCCGAGATCGAGGGGGGCGTAGATTTCCGAGAAGTCGAACTCCATCAGCACGTCGTTGCCGGCGATCCCGAGTTGGGCCGCGCCGAAGGCGACGAAGGTGGCCACGTCGAAGCTGCGCACCCGGATGATATCGATCTCCGGCCTGTTGGTGGAAAACCGCAATTGCCGGCTGTTCTTGTCGTCGAACGCCGGCTCCGGTTCGATCCCGGCGGCGCGGACGATCGGCATCACCTCGGTGAGAATTCGCCCCTTGGGCAGGGCCAGAACCAGTTTCTCGTTGGCAGGCAAGGGTTTTCCTTTGCTGAGGGCGGTTCCTACTTATCGGGTTTTGCCGCGGCGCGCCAGAGGGTGGGGCGCCGTGATCAGCCCTCGATGCGCTCGATATCGGCGCCGCAGGCCGCCAGCTTCTCCTCCAGCCGCTCGTAGCCGCGGTCCAGGTGGTAGACCCGGTTGACCACCGTCTCCCCTTCCGCCGCCAGCCCGGCGAGAACCAGCGATACCGAGGCGCGCAGGTCGGTCGCCATCACCGGCGCTCCCGACAGATGGGGCACGCCGCGGACGATCGCCGAGGCGCCGTGGACGTTGATGTTGGCGCCCATCCGGCACATCTCCGGCACGTGCATGAACCGGTTCTCGAACACCGTCTCGGTAATCATCGCGGCGCCACTCGCCACCGTCATCAACGCCATCATCTGCGCCTGCATGTCGGTGGGGAACCCGGGGTAGGGCTCGGTCATCACGTCGACGCCCTTGATCGGCCCGTTGCTCCGGCGTACCCGGAAGCCGCCGTCGGTCTCGGTCAGCTCGACGCCGGCGGCGGTGAGCACGTCGGCGACGGACTCGATCAGGTCCAGCCGGGTGCCGATCAGCTCGACGTCGCCGCCGGTAATCGCCGCCGCCACCGCGTAGGTTCCGGTCTCGATGCGGTCGGGGAGCACCGCGTATCGCGCCCCGCCGAGCCGCTCGCGGCCGCGAATCCGC
>JAUXFS010000535.1 GCA_030622775.1 Rhodospirillales bacterium
ATTCACTATCGCCCTTGTGACTACAAAAACATGTAAGATATGGCTCAACAAGGGCGACGGATATTCGTTCCGTGCTTTCGAAGGTATTTCGGTATAGTGATCGAGCAATGCCTTCGGAGTCTAGTTTTGCCACATGCTCTATGCCTCCATTTGCGGCCACTTCTTGTTTCTTTTCATGATTTTTCTGACAAATATCTGAAATATATTTTTGCACGTGTGGCCTGATATAAATGGGGAGAAATCTTTTAAAGTGTCTGATTTCAGATATGTCATTTGTAAACCCGTAATGCGTTGCCCAGAGGCATTGACTTTCGATGATTCCTTTTAGTCCGCCTCTTGTCGTGTAATGCCAAAGTTCTGGTTCTGAATCATATATTTCATATTTTTTTATCATTTTGCTTCACTCCTAGCGATCCCTATCAGCGTACGCCGTTGGCTCAATGATAAATAGTAACCTGACGTCGATGGAATGGTTTTTAACCGGTTTCTCACGTAGTGGAGTGAGGGAAGACGATGTCATCGGTCTGCCCTGAAAAAGCGAAGTGCTGAAGTTGCCTACTTCCGTGTTGGGTCAACCTCCGGACGTCGGTGACGAGCCTTCTTGAGACCCGCTCTTAAACTCGAACCCGAGACGCAATGGGCTGCCCCCCTAACTCGTTCTGTTGACGCTTCCTCCATCCCCCGTTTCCCGCCCCCGCCGCCTCAAGCCGCGCCGGCGCGGGATTTTCGGGCTTGGCCGGCGAGGGTGCGGCCGAGGTCCCAGACGGCGCCGAGGCTGTGGCTGTCGCGGACGGCGTCGTCGAAGGCGGTTTCGATCCAGGTTCGGTCGTCTTCGCCGATCACGAGGGGGGGGAGGAGCTTGATCACCGGCATGTCGTGGCCGGCGACCTGGGCGAGGATGCGGTGGTGTTGGAACAGCGGGACCAGGATCAGTTGGCAGAACAGGCCCTTGTTGGCCTGCTCCATCAGCGCGTAGGCGGCCTTGAGCTTGAGGCTGCTCGGCGGGCCGAACTCGATGGCGATCATCATCCCCTTGCCGCGCACCGCCTTGACGAACTCGTAGCCGCCGAGGCGTTGGCGCAGACCGTCGGTCAGGCTTTCGCCGAGGGCGGCGGCGCGCTCGATCAGTTTTTCGTCGTCAAGCACGGCGAGGGTGGCGAGGCCGGCGGCCATCGCCATGTCGTTCTTGGCGAAGGTCGAGCCGTGGACGACGGCGCGGTCCATGCGGTCGAACACCTTGTCGAAGATCCACCTGCGCATCGCCACCGCGCCGACCGGAACGAAGCCGCCCGACAGCGCCTTGGCGAGCAGCGCGATGTCCGGCTCGACCCCCCAGTGCTCGCAGGCGTAAAACCGGCCGGTGCGGCCCATGCCGGTCTGGATCTCGTCGGCGACCAGCAGGGTGCGGTGCTGGGTGCAGAGGCGGCGGGCCTCGGGCAGGTAGTCGTCGCCGGGGATGTTGACGCCATGGCCTTGGATCGGCTCGACGACGAAGGCGGCGACGTCGCCGGCGGCGAGCGCCCGCTCCAGCGCGTCGAGATCGTCGAACGGGATCTTGACGCAGTCGCCGAGCAGAGGTCCGAAACCGTTCCGGAACAGCTCGTCGCCGTTGAGCGACAGAGCGCCGTAGGTCAGGCCGTGGAAGGCGTGGTCGCAGTAGACGATCTTCGAGCGCCGGGTGGCGGCGCGGCTGAACTTGATCGCCGCCTCCACCGCCTCGGCGCCGGAATTGCAGAAGAACAGCTTGTCGAGCCCCGGCATCCGCGCCGCCAGCCGCTCGGCGAGCAGCCCGGCGAGCAGCGAGGCGTCGAGTTGCACCATGCCGGCGAAGTTGCCGTGCAGCACCTGTTCGAGGGCGCGGATCACCGTCGGATGGTTGCGCCCCATGGCGAAGACGCCGAAGCCGCTGAGCAGGTCGAGATAACGGTTGCCTTCGCCGTCGAACAGATAGGGCCCCTCGGCGCCAACGTAATCGATATCGAACCCGATGGTCTTGAGCAGGCGCAAAAGCTGGGTATTGAGATGACGGTCGAACAGATCGAACTTCTCGGCCCGACGCTCCGCCACAAGCTTTTGAAGATCAAAGGGCATGATTTCCCCGATGGCGGCGATGGATCGGAAGCGTGAGGTTGCGGGCGCGAACGAGGCCCGCGGGCCCTTGGCTCGGCACCGCTATCGCCCTGGCGCCGAGACGTCCCTTGGACCGTCGACAATGCACCCGCCATCCCGTCTGTCAAGCAAATGTCATCGGGGTTTCGCCGATCGCGATCGGCCGGCCTCGACTTCGTTCCGGACGCCCCCTCCGCCTTCCGTCTGGCTACCCTCTGGCTTCCCTCCGCCCGGTGCCCGCCGCGGCCGCGCCCTGCAATCTGCAGTAGCGTTTTGACGCCGAATGCGGTATCATCGGCTGTGTGAATCGGAGAAACCGAACCGTGGCGCCGACGGATCGATGGGTGATCGGGGTGACCCGACCAACTAGCTGTTGACTGCGGACCTCGGAGAGGAGCAATTTGCGAGCCGAGGCCAGCCGTTCTGCCGCCAGGAACGATTCCGGCGGCCAAGGGAA
>JAUXFS010000156.1 GCA_030622775.1 Rhodospirillales bacterium
ACGCCTCGGGGTCCGGAAGCGGC
This sequence comes from Rhodospirillales bacterium, assembly GCA_030622775.1. Lineage (GTDB taxonomy): Bacteria > Pseudomonadota > Alphaproteobacteria > Rhodospirillales > Defluviicoccaceae > JAUXFS01. The sequence goes on from JAUXFS010000156.1 coordinate 24, forward strand.
CAGGACAATCCCTTGTGCGCCGGCAATCGGTCTGGGTTGGCCGTCTGGCCGAGGCCCGAGGTCATCAGCCGGTTATGGAACTGGTCGCTCCAACCGACCGCGGCGACGATGTCGGCTTCGCGCTCGCAAAAGCGCGGAAGGATGTCCTCGAGCACCAGGATGTTATCGGGGGCGGTATTGTACGCACGCTTGTTCCGCAGCTTGCGCTCGGTCGCCTCGGCGAACAGCGGGTTGCCGGTTTCGTCGACGATCGCCAGGGCCGGGTCGTGAAAGGTCGCGGCAAGTCCAACGTAGTAGCGGGTCATGAAGTCTTGATCCGTCGCGGTCGAGGGCAAGGCGATAATACCATCATCTCGGCATCATGGAGACCCGTGCGTTGGGGGTCGAGGCATACCCAGCCGGCCTGCTGTATGCTGTCTTTCGGCCGAGGAGGTTGAATACGCCGTTATCGCGTGGTGCAATCGGATCGATGCGCGTTCTTTTCGTCACGCCAAGCGATACCGGCTCGGGCGAAGCCGTAACGGCGGCACACCTTGCCGAGCGGCTGGCGCGTCGCGGCGTCCACGTCGCCGCTTTGACCTCGCCGTCGACGGAGGCATTCTTCTCTGGGGGCGGTGCGGATACGACGGTGGCGCTGACCGGCGATCGCGCTCAGAACCGTCGACTCTGGGACCGGACACTGGAGCGGTTGCGGCCGCAGGCGATCGTCTTCGCCGATTTCCCGCTGATGTACTTTTCCAGTGGCGTGCCGCCGCTGGCCGACGACGAATGGTTGGAAGGACTCGCGGATTCGGAAGCGGTCGTGGCGACCCTCGACCACCTCGGCTACGCGCAGCGGGCGCAGCAGGTGTTCTTCGGACCCTCGCACTGCAGTCTGCATTGCGAAACCCTTCCGCAGACACCGGCGTGGATCCCGCTGCTGTTGCCGTGCCCGATGCAGCCGCCGGGTCCGATCGCCGGACGTCGGGGAATACCGGTCCGCTACTGGGATCTGCCGCTTTCGTTGCCGCCTGAAACGCGCGAAGAGGTCCGCCGGACCTATCTGGACAATCCGGACGATGTTCTGATCTTTCACGCCGTCCCCGGCTGGGCTTGGCGCATCGCCGACCGATACGCCCTGCCGCTTCACCGCTTTCTGGCGCGTATTCTCAGGTATTGCTTCGCAGGAGTGTCGCGGCCGGTAACCGTGGTCTCCGTCAACAACGGCTCCTTGCTCGAGCCGATCGACGAGACCGGGTTCCGCGTCCGCAATCTGCGCAGCCTGCCGCGGGAGCGGTTCGAGAGCCTGATGTTGTCGGCCGACCTGATGATCAGCGAGAACGGAATCTCCTCGGCCCTGGGCAAGGCGCTGTGCGGCGGCGTTACGGCGGTCGCCTTGCGCAACTCGTTCGGCCTCATGCGGATCGTCGAGCAGGCGGACGCCGGGCTCAAGGCTTTGATCCTGGAGATGGAGCGGTGCCGCGTCGGCGCGGTCTTTCCATTCGAGGTTTATCCGATCTGGACCCGGGCGGACCTCGCCGGGATCGGTCCGTGGTGGGAGGAGGACTCCGCCTGTGGCGTCGAGCGGCTGGAGCTTTTCGGCGGCGACGCGACGCGCGAGCGTCTCCGCGCGCTGCTGGACGATCCGCACGAAAAGGGCGAGGCTCGTCGGCGGCGACAAACTTTCGTCGGTCAGGCGGCTGCCCTTCCCGCGGCGGAAGACGTATTGGAAGATCTGGTGACGGGGGATACCCGGGTGTGGCAATCAACGAGAGGGGCGCGACAATGAGGGTTCTATTCGTTTGTCCGGTCACGATCGGGTCCGGCGAAACGATCACCTCCATTCATTTCGCCGAGGATCTTCTTGCCAACGGGCACGATGTCGCCTTCATTGCCTCGCGGTTCGCCGAAGGCTTCGTCGGCGCCGCCGTGCCCGTGCCGGTCGACGTTTTGTCCGAAATCGGCAGCGACAATTTCCGTCTGTGGCGGCGAGCCGTTGCCGACTTCGCCCCCGACGTTATCGTGTTCGCCGACTATCCGCTGATGTTTTTCCCGTTGGGCGTGGTTCCGCTTGCCAGCGTGCCCGGCTGGGTCGACAGCCTGACCGAACTCGACGCCAGGCTCGTTACCCTCGACCATTTCGGTTTTGCCCAGGGGCAACGAACGCTGTTCCTCGGGCCGCCGCAACTGGGTCTCGGCATGCTCGGCCTACCGGCGCTGCCCGACGGAATGGAGGTGCTGCTACCCTGCCCGATGCACGAGCCGGGGCCGGTCGACGGGCGACTCGGCCAACCGTTTCGGTACTGGGACGTGCCCTTCAGATTGCCACGAGGGTTGAAGGAACAGACCAGGAGCCGCTATCTCGCCGGCGAGGACGCTCTGCTTGTGTTCTATGCGGTTCCGAACTGGGCCTGGCGTTACGCCGAGCATCACCGGATCACCCTTTACGACCACATGCCGGAGTTGCTCGCCGACTTCTTTGCGGGGTACGAAAAACCGGTGACCCTGGTCTCCGTCAACAACGGCCGGCTGTTCACGGGCGGCGGCGATCCGAGCCTGCGAATCATCAACCTCGGCCCCTGTCCCAAGGCGGATTTCGAGGCCCTGTTGTTCGCCGCCGACCTCGCCATCACCGACAACAAGCTGTCGATTTCGATCGGCAAGGCGATCTGCGGCTTTCAGGCGAGCGCCGTGCTGAAGAACAGCTTTAGCGTGCTGGAACTGCAGGATCGTGCGGAGGGCACGGCGCGGGAGGTCGTGCGGAGGATGGAGAGAGCCCGGATGGGCTCGGTGTTTCCGTTCGACGCCTTTCCCACGGTGACGCCGAAAGATGTTGAACAGATCGGCCTTTACCGCGACAACGGGCTTCCGGAGGGATTTCTCGAGGTGGAGGTCTTCGGCGGGCCGGAAACCCGGGAAAAGCTGCTCTCCCTGGCCAGCGACCCGGTTTGCCGGGCGGAACAGCGCGCGCGCCAGGAGATCTACGTGGAGAGGCTCGGAAGGCTGCCGACGGGCGAGGCGGTGTTGCGCGGCGTTTGCTGACCCGAGCCCTTTGGTAGGCGTCCCGGCGGGAGGGGGCGAAATCATGAGCGAAATCGTGGGTGCAATTCTGGCGGGCGGCCGCGGCTCGCGCATGGGCAAGGTCGGGGAACTTCATCCCAAGGCGCTGTTGCCGGTGGCCAACCGTCCGGCGATCGCCCATCATTTCGATCTTTTGCGGCGGCTCGGCGTCACCCGGGTGTTCGTCGTCGTTGGGCATCAGGCGGACGCCCTCGTGGCCGCCGTCGAGGGCATGGACCTGGGTGACCTCCAGGTCACGTTCGTCGATCAAGGCGACGCCAAGGGCAGCGCCCACGCCCTCGGTTGCCTGCGCGGCCGTATCGGCGGGCCCCTCTTGTTGATGCTCGGCGACTATCTGCTCGACTGCGACCAGCCGGAACGGATGCTCGCCCGTCTCGAGGGCGGGTCGGGCGGCGCCATCGCCGTCAAGAAGGAGGCCGATCCGGAACTTGTTCGCCAGGCCTGCATGGTCGATGTGGCGGAGGATGGCCGTGTCCGCGGCATCATCGAAAAGCCGGTCGCGCCCAGATCGGACCTCAAGGGCTGCGGCTTTTATGGGTTTCAGCCGGAAATCTTCGATGCCGTCGCCCGGACGCCGCGCACCGCCTTGCGCGACGAGTACGAGCTGACCGTGGCGATCGAGATCTATCTCAGGCTGGGCCTGCCGTTCTTCGCCGAGCAGATCATCGGCTGGGACGCCAATCTGACCCGGCCGCGGGATCTTCTCGATTGCAATCTGCGCTGGTTGTCGCGTCTCGGCGCCGACAACCTGGTGGCCGAGACCGCCTCGGTCCACGCACGGCTTTCGCTCCGCCACACCGTCGTCGGCGAGGGTGCGAATCTCAGTGGCGAGGGCCGGCTCGAGGAGGTGCTGGTCTTTCCCGATGCCGCGTCGAAGGTAACCAGCGATATTTCGCGCACGATCATCATCGGAAACGGCAGGGTGTCTTGCGCGGGACCCTGATAGTGAATATCGTTAGCCATCGACAACGTTGATTGAGGGAGGGGTATCAAATGACGACTCCGATTCCGTGGGATCGCATCATTGAAATCCGGGACCGCGAAGCATTGGTCCTGGTCAGCCGGGTGTTCGAATCGCAAATCGCCATCACCGAGGCGCAGCTCGTGCAGTTGAAGGAACTCAAGGGCGCGATCGACGAGAGAATCAAGACCCTGAAAAAATGACCGGATCGGCTGTCGGTGGGTGACCCCGTTCGAGAGCGGGGATCACGCCACCCTCGGCGGAGACGGATTATTTCCTGTAGCGGGCGCTTTCCCCGAATGTTGGGAGTTTTCCGCCTGCCGGCGGTTGTTGGTCCTTGACCAGGACCCGCGCGGGGATTTCCGCGCCCTCTCGCCAACGATCTTCGGATAACGGCATCCTCGCGGCCGCCCCTCTCCTTTCCTCCCCTCCCCTCCCCGGCGGCCGGATCGGGCCGTTGCAATCATTCAACGCAGGTTGGTATGGCCGCGGACAAAAAAAGTCCGGCCCCTTGATTTACCTTCGCTCCAAGGACGGGTGCGGGGGAGCGGGATTGAGCGAAGGCGTCTGAGTAAGGGGCCGGATCAGTTCGGGTCATACAAGGAGGAGGAGTATTCCCAAGGACAGACTAGACAACAGTTTGATCGCAAAAACTACCTACCAAACCTGGTAGGTCCTGGTCCTATTTAGCGAACGTAATGTCTTGCTCGGGTGTCGAGAGGAACTCGCCCGCGGATTTTCGGGTAGTGTCGGGCAAGGGATATGATTGCCTGGGGTTGCCGAGGCCGCTTCGGACAGTGCGGCGATCGAGCGTGAGGCTTTCGGGGCTCAGCCGATCCAGAGCATGACGCCGACGATCGCTAACCACACCGTCAAAGTGCTGGTGAAGATGTTTCCCGTCCTATCCATCATCTCACTCTCCCATCGTCTATTCCGCAAGGGCATTTTGGGTCTCGCAATGTGAGGATGGTATCAACGGTTTGCGCGCTTGAATGTGAACTGGTTCACAGTCGGCGCAATTTGTTGGCGCCTTGCTCGTTGAATCGACGCCTGGCACGGCAGACGATAACTGGACTTATACCAAGCCGCGGCGCGGGCGGATACCAGGTGAAGCGAATGCCGGCCCCGGTTTCGCCCCAAAGCCCGACAACCAATCCGGCGGCGGTAGCCAGCCCGGCGTTGGCCGCGTGCGGAATTATCTGCGTGCGCTCCTCCGCCCGTGCGGCGTTGCGACGGAGTTGGTCCTCGCCCTCGGCCCGCCCGGGGACGAGAGCCTGGACCGGGTCGTCCAGGACGACATCGACGATATTCTGAACTAGGAAAACGCCTCACCCAATTGGGGCCGATGGCGGCAAACCGGGTTTTCTGGTATGCTGTCCGGTGCGTCGTTGGGGAACGAAGCCGCCGTCCGGTCCCGAGGTTCAAGCATATCGTGACCGCCGAGGTGACGGCACTTCCCCGCCGCGTGCGACACAACGATAAACAAGCGGAATCGCGCCTCGTTGGCGCTCGCGCCCGAGGGGCGACCTTTCAAAGTCGGAGGCCAAGCGGTCTTA
>JAUXFS010000184.1 GCA_030622775.1 Rhodospirillales bacterium
GACTGCGGGTTTGTTTCGTCTACGGCAAAGGACCCGCCATGAGCCTATTCGAGCCAGTGCCGTCCCGGCGGCTAACGCCGACGACAGACCCGACACCAAGTCCCCGGAAGAACCACTCCCGGGGGTTTTCGATTCAGTCGGCGGAGACGAACTGGTCGTAGGCTTCCAGCGCGTAGGCGCCGTAGACCGTCGCCGGCCCGCCGTTCATCATGATCGCGACGGCGATCGTCTCCATCATCTCCTCGCGGGTCGCGCCGTGTCTCAGCGCTCCGCCAACGTGGAAACCGATGCAACCGTCGCAGCGCAGCGATATGGAAATGGCGGTTGCCATCAGCTCCTTGGTCTTGGCGTCGAGGGCGCCGGACGCCTTCGCGTTTTCGGCGCAGGCCGCGAAACCCTTCATCGTGCCGGGAATGCCCTTGTGCATGTCCCGCATGACCGTGGTGAGATGAGAGACGATCTGCGCATAGTCCTTTTGCATGGATATCCTCCTGAAAGACGGGCCGAAAACGGAATGACCGGGGAGCGCCCGCCGGCGAACGCGTCGGGGGCCTCGGAAGTCGCAATACATTAGACGATTTTAATATAGATGCGGGCGTTCGGATGCAACTCCCGACGCAACCATGACCGCGGTACGGGTCAGTTGGCAGGAGGGAGTCCTTCCGCAATTCCCCCGATGAACCGGAAAAAGAGGGCGTCGGGAAGTCCGCTTCGGGACATCCGCGAGGATGCGACCGAAACGACACTCCCCGACGCCTCGTGGAACCGCCAGGGTTCCGGGCACGTGAAAGCGGTTCCTTGCGACACGCCACCCATGGCACGGGCCCCCTGGGCCGAAGAAACCCGTGCACTCGGACGGTCGCGAACCTTGGCGAAACGGCTGGAAGCCAAGCCCGCCCGGTCTCCGGTCGTCGGAGGTGAAACGCGATCACCCCGACACGGACGGCGGGGAGGGGGGCTGCGAGGGACAGACCAGAACCCCTCCCCAACCGCGCCTGATCCGGACCCGGCGACGGCGGGCCAGCGAACTTGGGCCATGCCGCCAAACCGAACCCTGGCCTTCGAACAGAAGGCCGGCGAACTCCGAAACCGGCTCGCCCCGTTGCGAGGCGAACCCGCTTCCTTGGCTGCGGAACGCGCATCCCGGGGCCGAATCCACGATGCCCGCTCCGTGCTTTCCCGAGCTTTCGACCGCGCCAGACGCCGCCGATCTCCTGGCCAACATATGCCGACGAACACCGCCGGATCGCCAAATACTCAAAGCCCCAAAATGGGACCGCGCCATATCGGCACCTTCACGTACGATCCCCATGATGAATAAAAAATGGCGGCCATGGCAATATTGAAATCGCCTGTGGCGCAATTTTCTTGTGAATAAGTTTCGTGTTTTTACACATTCCGCCCACAACTTATCCACAATCCGTTCCGCAACCACGGGGCGCCTACGGTTTAATCAAGCACTCCGTTGGGCGCATTCGGCCGAGAATGAGAATGATTGGTAATGATTGTTTCGAGGGCGAACGAATAGTCTGACCGAGAATTTCTTTTTGGCGACGCCCGCCGTTTTGTGCACCTGCGAACGTTGACTTCGCGGTGCGGTACGACTAAACCTGAAGTTTCCAATGCGCACTTGGGTTTAGTAAGCACAAGGGGTAAGCCCCAATGGCATCCAGAGATCGTCCTCTCTCTCCGCACATCCAAGTCTATCGACCGCAGATCACCTCGATTCTCTCCATAGTGCACCGCATCACCGGCGTCGCCCTCACCATGGGCACGCTTTTGCTGACGTGGTGGCTGGTGTCGGCGGCTTACGGCCCGGAAGCCTTCGAGACCAGCCAGGCCTTCCTCGGGTCGTGGTTCGGCCACCTCGTGCTTTGGGGCTTCGCATTTGCGACCTTCTACCACCTGGGCAACGGTGTCCGGCATCTGGCCTGGGACTTCGGCTGGGGCTTCGAAATGCCGGTACTGGAGAAGTCCGGCCTGGTGGTGGTCGGCTTCGCCGTGGTGTGCACGTTGATAACGTTGATCGCCGCCTATGCGGCGGGAGGTGCGTGATGGAGATGCGCTCGTCTCTGGGCCGCGCGCGCGGCCTCGGATCGACCAAGGACGGGGTCGGCCATTGGTGGGCCCAACGGGTGACCGCCATTGCGCTGGTGCCGCTGTCGATCTGGTTCGTCTTCGCGGCGATTGGTTTGATGGGCGCCGATTTCGCGACCTACCAAGCCTGGATCGGCATCTTCGGAAACGCCCTGATGATGGTGGTGCTGGTCTTGGTGCTGTTCTACCACGCCCACCTCGGCATGCAGGTCGTCATCGAGGACTACGTCAGCGGCGAAGCTTGCAAGATCGCCACCTTGCTGGTGGTCAAGTTCGTCCTGTTCTTGCTGGCCGCTTCGTGCGTTCTCGCCGTTTTCCTGGTTGCCTAACGGGGGCTGACAACAAATGCCTACTGCGTATCCGATTACCGATCACGGCTATGACGTCGTCGTCCTCGGCGCCGGCGGCGCCGGCCTGCGGGCGACCATGGGAATGGCCGCCGCGGGCCTGAAGACCGCCTGCATCACCAAGGTGTTCCCGACCCGCAGCCACACCGTCGCCGCCCAGGGCGGCATCGGCGCCTCGCTCGGCAACATGGCCGAGGACAACTGGCACTGGCACATGTTCGATACCGTCAAGGGTTCCGACTGGCTCGGCGACCAGGACGCCATCGAGTACATGTGCCGCCAGGCGGTGCCGGCGGTGCACGAGCTCGAACACTTCGGCGTCCCGTTCTCGCGTACGGCGGACGGCAAGATCTACCAGCGGCCGTTCGGCGGCCACATGCGCAACTACGGCGAAGCCCCGGTGCAGCGCGCCTGCGCCGCCGCCGACCGCACCGGCCACGCCATCCTCCACACCCTCTATCAGCAGTGCCTGAAGCACAACGCCGAGTTCTTCGTCGAGTACTTCGCCCTCGACATCATCATGGACGACGACGGCGTCTGCCGCGGCGTCATCGCCTGGAACCTGGACGACGGCACCATCCACCGCTTCCAGGCCCATACCACGGTGTTCGCGTCCGGCGGCTACGGGCGGGCGTACTTCTCGTGCACCTCGGCCCACACCTGCACCGGCGACGGCAACGCGATGGTCGCCCGGGCCGGCCTGCCGCTGCAGGATCACGAGTTCATTCAGTTCCATCCGACCGGAATCTACGGTTCCGGGTGTCTGATCACCGAGGGTGCCCGCGGCGAGGGCGGCTACCTGACCAACTCCGAAGGCGAGCGGTTCATGGAGCGCTACGCCCCGACCGCCAAGGACCTGGCGTCGCGCGACGTGGTCAGCCGGTCGATGACCGTCGAGATCAAGGAAGGCCGCGGGATCGGCAAGGACAGCGATCACATCTACCTGCACCTCGAACATCTCGGCGCCGACATCCTCTGGGAGCGGCTGCCCGGAATCACCGAAACGGCGCAGATTTTCGCCGGCGTCGACGCCACCAAGGAGCCGATACCGGTGCTGCCGACCGTGCACTACAACATGGGCGGCATCCCCACCAACTATCACGGCGAGGCCCTGCGCCCGACCAAGAAGGATCCGGACGCGATCTGTCCGGGGCTGATGGCGGTCGGCGAATGCGCGTCGGCCTCGGTGCACGGGGCCAATCGGCTCGGCACCAACTCGCTGCTCGACATCGTCGTGTTCGGTCGCGCCGCGGCGTTGCGCGCCGCCGAGATCATCAAACCGGGGGCCGCGCTGCCGCCGTTGCCCAAGGACTCCGCCGACAAGGCGCTCTCCAATCTCGACAAGTACCGCAACGCCAGCGGCTCGCTGAAGACCGCCGAGATCCGGCTCGACATGCAGCGCAACATGCAAAGCAACGCCGCCGTGTTCCGCACCCAGGAGGTGCTGGCCGAGGGCTGCAGGAAGATCGACGAGATCTGGGACAGCCTTGCCGACATCAGCGTCAGCGACCGCTCGATGATCTGGAACTCCGATCTGGTCGAGGCCTTGGAGCTGGAGAACCTGATGATCTGCGCCAAGACGGCGCTCTATTCGGCCGAGGCCCGCAAGGAAAGCCGGGGCGCGCACGCCCGCGAGGACTTCCCCAACCGGGACGACGAGAACTGGATGAAGCACTCGCTGGCGTGGATCGACGCCAAGGGCAAGGTGAAGCTCGATTATCGTCCGGTCCACACCTACACGCTGACCGACGAGGCCGAATACATCAAACCGCAAGCTCGGGTCTATTGATCAGGGAAGGAGACTCTTTAGATGGTTGAGTTCAACCTGCCCGCAAACTCAAGGGTGAAAGACGGCAAGACTTGGTCGGCGCCGGCCGGGGCGAGCCGCATCAGGAACTTCAAGATTTACCGTTACGACCCGGAGAGCGGTGAGAACCCCCGGCTGGACACCTACCCGGTGGATCTCGGAAGCTGTGGGCCGATGGTCCTCGACGCGCTGATCAAGATCAAGAACGAGATTGATCCGACCCTGACCTTCCGCCGGTCGTGCCGCGAAGGCGTCTGCGGATCGTGCGCGTTCAACATCGACGGCACCAATACGCTGGCCTGCATCAAGGCGATCGACGACATCAAGGGCGACGTCAAGATCTACCCGCTGCCGCACATGCCGGTAGTCAAGGACCTGGTTCCCGACCTGTCGGTGCCCTATGCCCAGTATCGCTCGATCAGTCCGTGGCTGAAGGCCGATACGCCACCGCCGGCGGGCGAACGGCTGCAGAGCCCCGAGGAACGGGCCAAGCTGGACGGGATGTGGGAATGCATCCTGTGCTTCTGCTGCCAGACCAGTTGCCCCAGCTACTGGTGGAACGGCGACCGCTATCTGGGGCCGGCGGTTCTGCTGCAGGCTTACCGGTGGATCGCCGACAGCCGCGACGAGGCGACCGGCGAGAGGCTCGACGATCTCAACGATCCGTTCAAGCTGTTCCGTTGCCACACGATCATGAATTGCACCAGCACCTGCCCGAAACACCTCAACCCGGGCAAGGCCATCGCCGACGTCAAATATCTGCTGGCCAAGCGGATGATGTAGTCGGAAGCAAGCAAAGCAGGGGACCGAAACGGACCGCCGGGCATCGCCCGGCGGTTACGTTTACCCCAGCCGTTTCGGCTTGCCTATAAGAGCGGTACGTTGTCGCAAAATTCGGGTTCATGA
>JAUXFS010000338.1 GCA_030622775.1 Rhodospirillales bacterium
ACACCGGGCGGGCAGGACGGGTTCGAGATCGGCGTCACCGTCGAGGCGATCGCCGCGGCCGATCGGAATGGTTTGGGGCCGCCGCCGGGGCCGGAGTTCTGCACGTTCGAACCGGGCGATGCGGCGCCGAAAGCGGAACGCGGGTTGAGCTTCTGACGACCATCCGATCCGGATCCGTTCGGGGCGCGGATTTCTCTACTCCGCCGCCGTGGCGATCTCCTCTTCCTCGGCGTGCTCTAGGGTTTCGCGGGCTTCCTCCACCTCCTGCTGGCGCGCCCACATGTCGGCGTAGTGGCCGTCGAGGGCCAGCAACTGGGCGTGGCGGCCGCGCTCGACGATGCGCCCGTCATCCAGCACCAGGATCTCGTCGGCGTCGACCACCGTCGACAGCCGGTGGGCGATGATCAAGGTCGTCCGTCCGGCCGAGACTTCCCGCAGGCTTGCCTGGATCTCCTTCTCGGTGTGGGTGTCGAGGGCCGACGTGGCCTCGTCGAACAGGAGAATCCGCGGCGCCTTCAGGATCGTCCGGGCGATGGCGACGCGCTGCTTCTCCCCGCCCGAGAGCTTGAGCCCGCGTTCGCCGACGGTGCTGTCGTAGCCGTCGGGCAGCCCGACGACGAAGTCGTGAATGCGCGCCAGCCTGGCCGCGCGTTCGATCTCGGACGGCGGCGCGCCCGGCCTCCCGTAGGCGATGTTGTAGAAGATGGTGTCGTTGAACAGCACTGTGTCTTGGGGGACGATGCCGATGGCGGCGCGCAGCGAGTCCTGGGTGACTTCGCGGATGTCCTGGCCGTCGATCGATATTTTTCCCGAGGTGGCGTCGTAGAAGCGGTAGAGCAGGCGCGAGATCGTCGACTTGCCGGCGCCGCTGGCACCGACGATGGCGACCGTCTTGCCCGGCGGCACGGTGAAAGAGACGTCGGCGAGCACCGGCCGGCGGGGGTCGTAAGCAAACGAAACGTCGTCGAAGACGATCTCGCCGTCGTCCGCCGCCAAGGGCCGGGCATCGGGGTTGTCGGCGATCTCGGCCCGTTCGTCGAGCAGCGCGAACATCGACTCCATGTCGGTGAGTGACCGCTTGATCTCCCGGTAGACGAAGCCGAGGAAGTTGAGCGGCATGAACAGTTGGACCAGATAGGCGTTGACCAGCACGAAGTCGCCGATGGTCATCGTGCCCTTGACCACCCCGTTCCCGGCCATCAGCATCAGCACGATCAGGCCGACGCCGATGATCGACCCCTGACCGACATTGAGCAGGCTGAGGCTCACCTTGCTTTTCACCGCCGCCGCCTCGTAGGCCTGCAGCGAACTGTCGAAGCGCCGGGCCTCGTGCGCCTCGTTGCCGAAGTACTTGACGGTTTCGAAGTTGAGCAGGCTGTCGACGGCCTTGGTGTGGGCCTCGCTGTCGGTCTCGTTCATCACCCGGCGGAACTTGGTCCGCCACTCGGTGACGACCAGCGTCCAGGTGATGTAGCCGCCGATGCAGACGAAGGTGACCAGCGCGTACCAGATCCCGTAAAGCGACCACAGGATACCGCAGACGAGGAGAATCTCGAGCAATGTCGGCAGGATGTTGAACAGCATGAAGTTCAACACGAACTCGATGCCCTTGGTGCCCCGCTCGATGGCGCGGCTTATGGCTCCGGTGCGGCGGTCGAGGTGGAATCGGAGACTGAGCCGATGCAGGTGCTCGAAGGTCCTGAGCCCGGCCTGGCGGATCGCCCGCTGCGCGACCTTGGCGAACAGGGCGTCGCGCAACTCGCCGAAGGCCTGGGCCAGCACCCGGGCGACTCCGTAAGCCACCACCAGCATGATCGGCACCGCCACCAACTGGGCGGCGGAACCCGTCGTCAGCAGATCGACCGCGTTCTTGTAGAAGATCGGCACCGCGACATTGACGCCCTTGGCGGCGACGAGAAAAAGGATGGCGACAACCACCCTCAGCCGCAGCTCGGTCTCGCCCGGTGGCCACAGATAGGGCAGCAGGGTGGCGATGGTGCGCAGGTCGCCCTGCCGTCCGGAGGGATCCTCCGGCATCGAGTGCCTTCTCATCGGCAGGGCCCGGAAGCGGAAACGGGCCGGTGTGGCGCGGCGTTACGAACGGCGACGATCATTTCAGCAATATAGGGCGACAGCGGGCTTACCGCCACGGGCCAACCGGCAACCCGGGAATTCGCAAGGACCGGGGCATCCTAGTCCGAGCGGTCGGTTCGCATCGTTTTTGCCTTTGGCGACTCGTGACAATCGCTATACATCTAGCAGACCATGCGTGTTTTTGGTTTTTTTGCCGCCGTCTGTTTCGTTGTCGCCGCGGGCGTCGCCGCGTTGGCCGAACCGCCGGGCGGATATCCCTCCCTCCGTGACAGCTTCGACCCCGACCTTCAGGAGCAACTCGAACGATCGCTTGAGGAGTTGGGCCTGACCGCGGCTGTGGCCGACAAGAGGCTTGCCGTTGCCCTCGTCGACATCAGCGATCTCGACAAGCCTCGGGTTGCGTCGGTCAACGGCGACAAGATGATGTACGCCGCCAGCCTGCCCAAGATCGCCATCCTGCTCAGCGCCTTCGTCCAGGTGGAAAGGGGCGAAATGACGCTCGACGATGAAATGCGGGAGTCTCTGACCGCGATGATCCGACGGTCCTCCAACGTGGAGGCGACGCGAATGCTCAATCGCGTGGGCCGGCAGACCGTTCTGGACATTCTCCAGTCCGATCGTTTCGACCTGTACGACCCTTCGACCCACGGTGGCTTGTGGATCGGCAAGGAATATGGAAGCGCCCCAGCATATCAGAGGGATCCGATTCACAATCTGTCGCACGGCGCGACGGCGTTGAAAGCGGCGCGGTTCTATTATCTGTTGGAAACCGGACGCATGCTATCCCCGGAAATGACCCGCGAGATGAAGGCGATCCTTTCCGAGCCTGCGATCAGTCACAAATTCGTAAAGGGACTGAGTGACGTTCCGGAGGTAAAGATCTTCCGGAAATCGGGGACATGGAGAGATTGGCACTCAGACAGCGCCATCGTCGAGGCTGGTCAGCACAAATACATTGCCGTTGCTCTCGCCAAGGATCCCGAGGCCGGAAAGTGGCTGGTCCGGCTAATCAGATTGCTCCACCGGGTCATCGTTGGAGGCGAAGGCTCCTCAGCGTTTCCTACTGCCCCGACGCATGCCGTTTCTCAATGAGCCGATGGATCCGGGTCGCCAGCGTCTGGTGGTCGACGGCGGAATTCTTGCGCAACACGTTTGACATCAAGGTCACGAGATAGAACAGCCGCCGGTCGCCCGCCGGCGACTCGATGACGGCAATCGAGTTCATGAAGTTCTTCTTGTTGCCGTGATACTTGAGGCACTTGAAGCCCGGTTCCGGTTCGCAGGAATAGAGAGAGCCCGACTTGAAATAGGCGGCCGAGTCGTTCAGCGCCGGCGACGACGCATAACGGATGCGGCGCTCGGTCACGTAGAGCAACCGTTTGATCTCCCGGCTCGAGAACGCATCGACGATGCGGCCTTGTTCCATCCTCAGAAGGTACTTCATCAGTTCGCGGCTGGTCGCATAGCTGTTGGTGCCGGGAACTTTTTGCTTGCCGGTTCGGGTGAAGAAGCTGCCTTGGCGCATCCGCTCGAGGTCGAAGCCGTTGCGGGCGAGGGGCTCCTGAATGGTCTTGGCCAGGAGTTCGGAAAGCGCTTGCTTCGGCGTCTCGTCGAAGAAGCGCTTCGCCTGCTCGTCGGAAACGGGGTAGCTGTCGCCGAAATGGACCAGGAG
>JAUXFS010000186.1 GCA_030622775.1 Rhodospirillales bacterium
ATGGCGCCAATGGCTCCCGCGGCAGCGGCGTTCTCCGCCTTCAGTTGGAAGGTGCAGGCACCGCGCTGGATCAGGGCGATGTCCCCGGCTGGGAAGCCGGTGAAGTCGTCCGCCTCGCATCCGCTTGTCGACGTATTGCCGAGGCCGAGGTCGAGGTCGACCGCAGTCACCAACCCAGTCACATCACCAGGCTCGGACTGAGACATGACCGCGAAGTCCGTGTCCTCGACGTAGATCACCGCCCCGGGGGCTGTCTGCTCCAGCGTCGATGGCCCCAGTTGCCGAAAACTCTGGAAGTCGAACTCCTGGATCGTCACGTTGTAGCCGGCGCCCTCCAGCTTACCCGCGACGTAGTCCGCGGATTCGTCGTAGCCGCTGGTCCCGGCGAGGCGGGTCCCACCGTTGGCATCGGCGATGGCCTGAAGGGCCGCCTGATGCGCCCTGACGCCGCCGACCGTCACCGCCTCGCGAAGCTCCGACGTGTCGACCTTGACCGCACCCGACACCGGCGGCGCCGCCAGTAGTATCGCCGACATCCCGGTGGCGCACAGAAGCGTTCCCGCAAATCTCCCGTTCATTCTCTCTGTCCTCCCCTTCCTCGAATTGGTGATGTGGTTGTCGAGCCGATAACCACCGGTTGACGGTGTCGGCCTTGAGAATGAAAGCACATACTGTCCGAGCCTTCAACCGGGAGTTTCCGCTTGGGCCGAAGCCTTTGACACTTTTGGTCAGCGTTCCCGGCACAAGCAGAAAAGCGGGATGAACCAAAGAAAAAGCGGGGCCTTGCGGCCCCGCCCATCGTCGATCGTTCGGCCTTCGGCCTAGCGGTTCATTCGGTTGTCGACCAGATCTTCGACCACCGACGGGTCGGCCAGGGTCGAGGTGTCGCCGAGGGCACCGAAATCGTTCTCGGCGATCTTGCGCAGGATCCGGCGCATGATCTTGCCCGACCGGGTCTTCGGCAGGCCCGGCGTCCACTGGATGAAGTCCGGCGAGGCGATCGGGCCGATCTCGGTGCGCACCCACTTGACCAGCTCCTTGCGCAGCTCTTCGGTCGGTTCCTCCCCGACGTTGAGGGTGACGTAGGCGTAGATGCCCTGACCCTTGATGTCGTGGGGGCAGCCGACCACCGCCGCCTCGGCGACCTTGGGGTGGGCGACCAGGGCGCTCTCGACCTCGGCGGTGCCCATCCGGTGTCCGGAGACGTTGATCACGTCGTCGACGCGGCCGGTGATCCAGTAGTAGCCGTCCTCGTCGCGGCGACAGCCGTCGCCGGTGAAGTATTTGCCCGGGTAAGTGGAGAAGTAGGTCTGGGCGAAACGATCGTGGTCCTTGTACACCGTCCGCATCATCCCCGGCCAAGCATCGACGATGCACAGGTTGCCGCTGCAGGGACCCTCCAGGACCTTGCCGTCGGCATCGACGATCTCCGGCTGGACGCCGAAGAACGGACGGGTCGCCGAGCCGGGCTTGAGCGCGGTGGCGCCGGGCAGCGGGGTGATCAGGATGCCGCCGGTCTCGGTCTGCCACCAGGTATCGACGATTGGGCAGCGCCGGTCGCCGACGACGTTGTAGTACCAGTTCCACGCCTCGGGATTGATCGGCTCGCCGACGGTGCCGAGGATGCGGATCGACTTGCGGCTGGTCTTCCGCACCGGCCCGTCGCCCTCGCGCATCAGCGCGCGGATCGCGGTTGGCGCGGTGTAGAAGATGTTGACGTTGTGCTTGTCGACCACCTGCCAGAAACGCGACGCGTCCGGATAGTTGGGTACGCCCTCGAACATTACCGTGATCGCGCCGTTGGCCAGCGGGCCATAGACGATGTAGCTGTGGCCGGTGACCCAGCCGATGTCGGCGGTGCACCAGTAGACCTCGCCGTCCTTGTAGTCGAAGACATACTGGTGGGTCATCGAGGCGAAGACCATGTAGCCGCCGGTGGTGTGCAGCACCCCCTTCGGCTGGCCGGTGGAGCCGGAGGTGTAGAGGATGAACAGCGGATCCTCGGCGCTCATTTCCTCCGGCGGGCAATCGGCCGAGGCCGCGTCCATCAGTTCGTGGTACCAGACGTCGCGGTCGTTCCAGGCGATGTCGCCGCCGGTGTGCTTGACCACCACGCAATTCTGGACCGACGGGCATTTTTCGAGGGCGGCGTCGGTGTTGGCCTTCAGCGGGATCGGTCGCCCGCCGCGGAGACCTTCGTCGGAGGTGATGACCAGGTTTGAATCGCAATCCTGGATGCGTCCGCCCAGCGAATCCGGCGAGAACCCGCCGAACACGATCGAGTGGACGGCGCCGACGCGGGCGCAGGCGAGCATGGTGATGGCGAGCTCGGGAATCATCGGCAGATAGAGCGTCACCCGGTCGCCCTTCTTGATCCCCAGCGACTTCAACACGTTGGCGAATTTGCACACCTGCTGGTGAAGCTCGCGGTAGGTGATCGCCTTGCTGACGCTCGGATCGTCGCCTTCCCAAATAATAGCGGTCTGATCGCCCCGGGTCGCCAGGTGCCGGTCGAGACAGTTGGCGGAAGCGTTGAGCGTGCCGTCCTGGAACCATTTGATATGGACGTCGGGCACATTGAAGTTGATGTCCCTGATCTGGGTATACGGCTTGATCCAGTCGATCCGTTTGCCTTGTTCCGCCCAGAAACCCTCGGAGTCCTCGACGGACTGCTTGTACATCTCCAGGTATTGATCGTTGTTGCACCAGGCCTCTTTGGCGATGGCCTCGGGCACCGGGTAAATATGCTCTTCTGACATGTTCGCTGTGCTCCTCCCCTGGAACGGTTGAAAGCTTGTTGTGGACGCCGCCGCGCGGCCCCGCGGTTCGAAAACCCGAACGCTACAGCGGAGGGGATTATCTCAGAATTCGCCCGCGAGACAAGTCGCCTGCGAGAACGATGCCGCGACCGTCCCGGGATCACCCGCAAAGCACCAGAAAACCCGAGCGGACCACGGCCGGGGCGGGTTCCAGATTCTTGCCGGCGCAGGGTCCCGAGAGGCAGTAGCCGTCCTCGATCCGAAACTGTGCGCCATGGTTGGTGCACAGGATAAGGGTCCGCTCCAGGTTGAGAAACCGCCCCGGCTCGAAATCCAGGGGCCCGCCGGTGTGGGGGCAAGAATTGACGTAGACGAACACCCGATCATCGCGGCGGACCGCCATGTAGAGCCGGCGGCCGTGTTCCGTCTCGATGTCGTAGCCGGCCGAGCCGCCATCGGGAATGTCCTCGACGCGGCCGAGCCGCACCTCGCTCACGATGCGACGCTCATGGGGCAACCCCGCCCATTTCGGCGATGATCCTCCAGGCGCCGTCGTCGAGCGGCATCACCGACAGCCGGGACTGGCGGATCAGCGCGATGTGGTCGAGCCGGCCGTCGGCCTTGATCGCGGCGAGGCTCACCGGGCGGGTGAGGGCGTGCAGCGCCTTGAAGTCGACCATCCCGAACCGTCCCGAGGGGTCGCTGGGGTCGGGATAGTATTCCCGCACCACCTCGAGCACGCCGACCACCTGTCTCTCCGCTCCCGAATGATAGAACAGCGCCCTGTCGCCCGGCTTCATCGCCTTCATGTTGTTGCTGGCCTGGTGGTTGCGCACCCCGTCCCACTCGGCGATCCCGGCCGCCGCGTGCTGCTCCCACGACCAGGCGTTGGGTTCGGATTTCACCAGCCAGTAGGACATGTTCCCTCCCCGGTTCGATGGCCGTCATACGGGATCGGACGCCCACACGCCTTCCCCTGGTTCCCGAAACGGGATTTGGCCCCGCGGCGAACCGCCCACACAAAACCACTGTCGCCCGAGGATCGCTCGGCGCCGTCGAAGATAGTGATCAGGAACCTGGCGAAGCCGCCTCTGCGAGCGCGGTGGCGTCGCCGAGTGGTCAGGCGACCGCCTTCAACACCTTGCCGACAACCTCGAGAACCTTGCCGGCGGCCACCAGGAACTGCTCGACCCTCTCGATATTCTCGCGCGACCGCTCGAGATCCTTGATTCCCTCGCGCAGGTCGCTCTCGTGGGCGCGCAATTGCTGGAGGAGCGCAAGAAGCTCGGCGTTTCTGAGGTCGCGAACTGCGTCCTGGATTGCGTTTAGCGTACTGTTGTAGTCCTTGTACGTCTGCTCGCCGGCGGCCTTCGCCGCCTCCTTGTTCGCCAATCGGAGCATTTGGTTTCGCGTCGCCTGGAGTTCTTCGATGGTCAGGTCTCTCAGGTCGGTTCCGTCGCCATCCTGCGGCATGGTGTCTCCCCGTTTCTAAAGAGTGCGTGCGTCGCTACGCCTTCAGCGCCTCGATCAGGGCGATGGTCTTGTTGACGTGGCCGATCAGGCGATCGACGGTCGATCCTTCCGGGCCCCCGCCAGCCAGCTCGCGCCAAGCCTTGCGCATCTCCTTCATCGCCTCTCCCGCCTCCGTAGCCGAAACGATCGCTTCCTCCCCGGTCAGGTAGCGGAGCCGCTTGCGGTACCACCGCTTCGGCAGGGCCTTCTTGGTGTTCTGGTAGTCCGCGAAGGTGGGATTCTCGAGGGTCGCGATGACCCAGGCCTCATGGTCGGCGATCATGTTACGCCCGAGCTTCTTGAGGATCGCCTCCTGGACGGCCAGTTCCGCGTCGATCGTCGCGCCACGCTCGTCGAGCTCGCGCTTCAAGGCCCGGTTCTTCAGCGAGACGACGACGAAATTGCCGGCCGCTCCCGCTATCTCGGGCACCGGCACGCCGAAGGGCTTTCCCTTGCCGAACTCGACCCGCGTCGCCTCCAGACGACCGGCCAGGGCGGCCGTCGCCTCGCCAGTGCCCTCTCCCACGCTTTCGTCGGTCAACTCCTTGATCGCCGTGAAATACTGCTGCAGCAGCGCGGCGTGCTCCTTGAGGCCCTTGAGGATCGCACTCGTCCGTTTGAGATCCTCGTTGGCCTCGTTCAGCCGGCCGCCCAGTTGCGCCCGCGTAAGCCCCGGTTCGTCCCGCGTCTGCGCCAGCGTTACGCTGTCCGCCTTGATCGCCAACCTGTAGTACTCGTCGTAGAAGCCAGGCAGATTTTCGGTGAAATAGACGCCGGCCTCGGCGAATTTGTCGGCTTGGTTGATCCGTTGCGCGCTTTCGCACGCCGATAGACCGAACGCGGCGATCAGCAACAACCC
>JAUXFS010000527.1 GCA_030622775.1 Rhodospirillales bacterium
GGCGCGCACAACGCGGGAGGCTAGGGGTCTGGATCGATAGGACAATCCCCTCTCCCGCCGCGGGAGAGGGAGGGGCCCGCCGCTGAAAGCGGTGGGAGGGTGAGGGCATAGCCCGCGGGCCCGTTTCGGCATGCACCCCCTCACCCCAACCCTCTCCCCCTGAAGGTGGAGAGGGAGTAGCGGAACGAATTGTTCGAGTCCCTCCACCGGGACAGGCTCGGGCGGGAAAGGCGAGGAAAGAAAGGAACATGCGCGAAGACGTCGAGATTCGGTTTTGCGGCTCGGGCGGTCAGGGGCTACTGCTCTCCGCCCACATCCTCGCCCATGCGCTGATTTTGGAAGGCCGCAAGGTGGCGCAGTCGCAGAGCTACGAGCCGACGTCGCGCGGCGGGGTCAGCCGCTCCGACATCATCGTCTCCGACGGCATGGTCGACTATCCGCTGGCGACCGCCCTCGACCACCTTCTGATACTCGACCAGATCGCCGCCGACACCTCCGACGGGGTGATCAAGCCGGGGGCGACGGTGCTGGTCGACGCCACCCGCGTCCCCACGCCGCCCGAGGGCGAGTTCTCCCTCTACGTGCTGCCGTTCAGCGAAACCGCCAAGGCCGTCGGCAACCAACGGGTCGCCAACATGATCGCCCTCGGGGCGCTTGCGGGTTTGAGCGACATCTGCTCGCGCGAGACCCTCGAGGCGGCGGTCCGCACCGACACCCCGGCCAAGTTCCTCGAGCTCAACATCGAAGCCCTCGACCGCGGCTATCGCATGGTCGCCGCCGAGGCGGACACGCAAGCGGCGGTGTGATCCCAACCTGGCTCGATATCAGAGCCGCTACCGGCGGCGTTTGGCCTGCTTTTGGATCGCGGCCATCACCCGGAAGAAGCCGAAGGGACCGAGAACGGCCCCGGCGGTGGCGATCCCGCTCATCAGCACGCCGACGATGCCCAGGGTCAGGGTGTCGGCGCCGGTGAGGAAGACATTGGGTACCGGCGTTCGCACCCCGAGCCAACGCTGGCGGTAACGCTCGGGCGTCGCCGGCAGGCCGTAGATGGAGCCGGCGCGGCTGCCGGTGAAGTGCTCCACCGTCACCGGCGTGGCCAGTTCGCAATGGGCGACGAGGCTGCGAAACCCGGGATGATGGCGTTCCACCAGGTCGAGCAGCCCCTCGGCGATGCGGGCCTTGAGCGCCTTGTAGTCGCCGCCGCGCCGGCGCCAGGGCTGTTCGGCCCAGGCGGCGAATCGCTCATAGCCGGTGAAGGCGACGATCTCGGCCGTATGGCCGCCTGGCCCAGCCGATTTCAGCGATGGAAACGACAGGTAGCATTGCTCCGGCCGGCCATCGACGACGCCCTCGCCGGCGAAGATGCGGTCGTGATCGTAACTCTCGTAGATCCAGTGGTTCTCGCCATGAAAGCCGAGGGTTTCCGGGCTTTCGTTCAGACCGAGAAACAGCGATACGGCGCTCGGAGACGGCCCGAGGGCCTCGATGGCGTCCAGCCGCCGGCGGGTCGGTTCCCGCGGCAGGAGTTCGCCGTAGGTGGCGTAGGCGCCGGCGTCGGAAACGATCACCGGCGCCCGATAACGCTCCGCCTCCTCGCGGCCACTACGGCGATGGGCGACATCGACACCGACGGCGCGGCCGTTCTCGACGATGATGCGGGTGACCCGGCGGTTGGCGAGAAGAAGGCCGCCGGCGGCCTCGACGATGGGGCCAACGGCGTCGGCCAATGCCGCCGCGCCGCCCTCCGGGTAGTAGGCGCCGCGCAGGTAGTGACGGACGACCAAGGCGTGAATGCCGAGGCAACTGCGATCCGGCGGCAATCCGTAGTCGCCCCATTGGGAGGCGACGAGCGCCCTCAGCCGCGGATCCTTGAACCGGCGTTCGAGATAGGCGCCGGTGGTCGGCATCCGGGTCGAATCACCGGTAACGCGGAGAACCCGGAGGGCCGAGCGCAACAACGCCGGGCCCCCGCTCATGGCAAGATCCATGGCGAAGCGGCGGCCGAGGCGTTTCATCTCGCGGAAGTAGCCATCGATATTCGCCGCCTCGTCGGGAAAACGGGCGCGTAGATCGGCGCGATAACGCGCCTCGTCGCCATGGACGGCGAAGCGGAAGTCGGGATAGGTGAAGACTTCGAACGGCTCCGGCATCCGGTTCCAACCGACGCCGCCACCGGTGACGAAATCCATGGCCGCCCGCTCGTCCGAACCGGCTTGCATCTCGCCCACGTAGTGCAGGCCCACGTCCCAGGAGTAGTCCGGCGGGCGCCGGAATGTCTGGGTCAGACCACCGAAGGTGTAGTGGCGTTCCAGCACCAGAACGCGCCACCCCTTGATCTGGGCGAGGATCGACGCGGTCGCCAGCCCCCCGAGGCCCGAGCCGATGACGATGAGATCGAACTCTTGCTGCGCGCTCATAGCTATACCAAACCCGGGGACGGCGCCGCTCAATCGAGGATGACGTGGGGGATGAAGCGGGCGTCGTCGGAGGTGACCAGGGCGCGGTCCTCGCGGATACATAGGCCCGCCGCCTCACTGGCGACCAGCCAGCAGCCGAGCATCGGGTAGTTGCCGTCGAATTCCGCGAGCGGGTGGAACGCCTGGACCACGTGGCCCTCGAC
>JAUXFS010000479.1 GCA_030622775.1 Rhodospirillales bacterium
ATTCCGTCGATGAAGCTCCTGTACTTTTCCGACAGGACCCAGGACTACGAGATGACTCTCAAGGTTACCGGGCACCAGTGGTATTGGAGCTATACCTACCCCGACCAAGGGGACTTCACCTTCGACAGTATCCTCGTTGCGGAAGACGACCTTGAAGAGGGGCAACCGCGGCTGTTGACCGTGGACAATCGGGTGGTTCTGCCGATCGATACCAACGTCCAGGTCCTGATCACGTCCGACGATGTCATCCACAACTGGGCGGTTCCGTCCCTGGGCATGAAGATCGACGCCACCCCGGGGCGTGTCAACGAACGGTGGGTGAGGATCGACGAGGAAGGGACGTACTACGGCATGTGCTCGGAGCTGTGCGGGGTGAACCACGGGTTCATGCCGATCCAGGTCGAGGCGGTGTCCAAGGAAGCATTCGCCGAATGGGTGGAGCAGGCGAAGGAAGAATTCGCCGCAACCAACCGCCCGGCCGTCAGCGTGGCCGAGGCCGATCGGCGGAGCCGCTGAGAGCGGGAAGACCTAAGGTAAAAGAAGGCCAGGGTTACCAGGGTTAAAGGATCGGCCGGGGTTGAAGGGCCGGGGTTAAAGGAACGAATGACGATGGCATACGGAGCTGTTGCGGGTCACGAAGAGCACGAACACGAGCATCATCCGACCGGATGGAAGCGGTGGATGTTTTCCACCAACCATAAGGACATCGGCACCCTATACATCATTCTGTCGATCGTCGCGGCGATGATCGGCGGCGCGATGTCCTGGTACATCCGCCTGGAGTTGACCTACCCCGGCATCCAGTACATCGACGACTTCCAGTTCTACAACGTGCTGGTCACCGCGCACGGCTTCCTGATGGTGTTCTTCGTCGTCATGCCGGCGATGATCGGCGGCTTCGGCAACTGGTTCATACCGCTGATGATCGGCGCTCCCGACATGGCGTTCCCGCGGATGAACAACATCAGCTTCTGGCTGTTGGCCGCGGCGCTGGTGTTGTTGGTCCTGGCGGCGGTGATCGGCGAAGGACCGGGAACCGGTTGGACCGTCTATCCGCCGCTGAGCGGCGCCGACTACCATCCGGGCCCGTCGGTCGACTTCGGCATTCTGTCGCTGCACCTGGCGGGCGCATCGTCGATCCTTGGCGCGATCAATTTCATCTGCACCATCCTCAACATGCGGGCGCCGGGCATGACCATGCACCGGATGCCGCTGTTCGTCTGGGCGATCCTGGTGACCGCGTTCCTGTTGCTGCTGGCGTTGCCGGTGCTCGCCGGCGGCCTGACCATGCTGCTCGTCGACCGCAACTTCGGCACCACCTTCTTCGTCGTCGAAGGCGGCGGTGACCCGGTGCTGTGGCAGCACCTGTTCTGGTTCTTCGGCCACCCCGAGGTCTATATCATCATCATCCCGGCCTTCGGCATCATCAGCCAGATCGTTTCGACCTTCTCGCGTAAGCCGGTGTTCGGTTATCTCGGCATGGCCTACGCGATGATCTCGATCGGTTTCGTCGGCTTCATCGTCTGGGCGCATCACATGTACACGTCCGGACTCAGCGTCGATACGCGGGCTTACTTCACCGCCGCCACCCTGATCATCGCGGTGCCGACGGGCATCAAGATCTTCAGTTGGCTCGCCACCATGTGGGGCGGCTCCATCGATCTCAAGGCGCCGATGCTCTACGCCATCGGCTTCATCTTCCTGTTCGTGGTGGGCGGCGTCACCGGGGTGCTGCTGGCCAACGCCGGCATCGATTTCGCCGTGCACGACACCTATTACGTGGTCGCCCATTTCCACTACGTGATGGCGATCGCCGCGATCTTCGCCATGTTCGGCGGCTGGTTCTACTGGATCAGCAAGATGAGCGGCCGGCAGTATCCCGAGAAGCTGGCCCAGATCCAGTTCTGGGTGTTCTTCATCGGGGTCAACGTGCTGTTCTTTCCGCAGCATTTCTCGGGCCTGGCCGGCATGCCGCGGCGTATCCCGGACTATCCGGACGCCTACTGGGGTTGGAACTTCGTCAGCTCGATCGGCGCGTTGATCACGGTCGTCGGGACGTTCATGTTCCTCTACATCATGTGGTACACCTACCGCCGAGGCAAGACCGCCGAGGCCAATCCGTGGGGCGAGGGCGCGACGACGCTGGAATGGACGGTGCCGTCGCCGGCGCCGTTCCACACCCACGAGGAACTGCCGGTGATCAGCGCGACCGGGCATCACGCACCCGCCGAGTGAGCGGCGGCGCCGGAAGAAGTAAGAAGAGGCAAAAAGGCGATGGACACGTCCGGCCGCAAAAAAACCATCACCGCCGTCGTGCTGTTCGGCGTCGTCGGCGGGATGGTCGGGCTGTCGTTCGCCTCCGTCCCTCTCTACCGGCTGTTCTGTCAGGTGACCGGTTACGGCGGCACGCCGAACACCGAGAGCGTGGCGGTGCCGGCGGCGATTTCCGACCATGTGGTGACCGTCCGTTTCGACGCCAACGTCAACTCGGCGCTACCGTGGCGGTTCAAGCCGGTCCAGCGGGAAGTTCGTGTCCGGTTGGGCGAGGAGAAGCTGATCCATTACACCGCGGTGAACCTCTCGGACGCTCCGATGACGGGAACCGCGACCTTCAACGTCTCTCCCTACAAGGTGGCGCAATATTTCAGCAAGATCGATTGCTTCTGTTTCACCGAGCAGAGGCTGTTGCCGGGCGAGGAGGTGGCGATGCCGGTGTCGTTCTACGTCGATCCCGCACTGCTCGACGACGTGGGCGCCCGTGACGTCAAGATGATAACCCTTTCCTACACATTCTACCCGGCCGACGAAGAAGATGACGGCGGCGAGGACGGCCGCGAGGTGGCCAAGGCGGGCGAGACTGCCCG
>JAUXFS010000357.1 GCA_030622775.1 Rhodospirillales bacterium
AGCGATAGGGGCGTGACGAACCGGGCGCCGGCGGCGGTGAGAAGACAGCGGGTGGCGATGCCTCGCTCCCTGAGGCGCCGGATTACTTCCAGGCATTTGTACGCGGCGATCCCGCCCGCGATCACCAAAAGAACTCTATTTCCCACAATCACCGTTGGCATCACTTATATTTCACGGAAAACATTTGTTGTTAAATTAGCGACTCGAATCTCCACAGGCAAGCCTCGTTTTGAATCGTTCTCATGAACGTGGGGACGGCTTGCTGCCCCTTACCCGAGCAGCACCACTCCGCTCAACATCGCCAGGGCGATCCAGACAAGGATCAGCGATGTGCGCCCGTCGCTCCCGCCGCGCAACGCCTGGACCGTTTCGGGGTGGAGCTTGACCCGGCCGTCCGCGAGCACGGAAGCGCTTTTCTCGGCCAGCTCAAGCAACTCCGGCAGACGGCCGATGTTCGCCGCCATCTCGCCCATGGCGTCCCTCATTCGTGCATCCGGGCTCAAATGCTCGACCATCCATGATTGGATGAGGGGTCTGGTGAGAAGCCACATGTTGACGTCGGGGCACAGCCTGCGGCCGGTGCCCTCGGCGACAAGCATCGTTTTCTGCAGCATCAAAAGTTGTGGCTGGGTCTCCATCGCGAATGTTTCGGTAATCTGAAACAATTGCCCAAGCAGACGCGCCATCGAGATCTCGTTTTGCGGCTTGTCCATGATCGGCTCGCCGATCGAGCGACAGGCCTGGGTGAAGGTATCCACCGCGTGGTCGCCGTGCACCCAGCCGGCCTCGAAATGGATCTCGGCGACCCGGCGGTAGTCGCGGCTCAAGAACGCCAGAAGCAATTCGCCGAGATGCTCCCGGGTCTTGCGGTCGAGCCGGCCCATGATGCCGAAGTCCACGGCGGCGATGCTGCCGTCTTCGCAAACAAACAGGTTGCCGGCGTGCATGTCGGCGTGGAAGAAACCGTCGCGAAACACTTGGCGGAAGAACGACTCCGCGGCCCGGGTCAGAACCGCTTCCGGATCATGACCGGCGGCGACGATCGCCTCGCGTTCGTCGATCGGAATGCCCGAAACCCGTTCGGTCGTCAGCACCTGCCGGCCGGTGCGCGCCCAGTTCACCTCCGGTACGTTGAAATCGGGATCCCCGGCGAAGTTCTCGGACAATTCCGCGGCGGCCGCGGCCTCGAAGCGAAGGTCCATTTCCATTTCGACCGTCTGAGCCAGCACGCGAATCGATTCCAGCGGCTTGAGACGCCGCCATTCCGGGCGGGTCGCCTCGATCAGTCGGGCGACCCAGAAGAAAAGATCGAGGTCGCGGGCGAACGCCTCTTCGATCCCGGGCCTCAGGACCTTGACCGCCACCTCGCGACCGTCGGCCGCGATCGCGAAATGGACCTGGGCGATGGATGCCGCGGCGACGGCTTCGTCGTCGAACCGCTGGAATAGAGACGCCATCGGCGCGCCCAACTGGGCCTCGATAATCGCACGCGCCTCGGCTCCCGAAAACGGCGGGAGACGATCCTGAAGCTGCGAAAGGTCCGCCGTCAAGGTCTCGCCCAGAAGGTCCGAGCGGGTCGAAAGCGCCTGACCGAGCTTGATGAACGAGGGGCCGGCTTCCTGGAGAGCCCGAGCCAGCCGCTGGCCGGGGCGCCCCGCCTCTCGTCGGCGCGAGATCAACCGGGCGGCCAGCACCACGATAGGCGCCACACCCAGCGTTTCCAGAAGGAACAAGGCATCGTGGCGGGCCAGCGTGCGTGCGATGGCAAGTAGCCGTAAGATATTGCGAACGCTACGGATCATACCGTTACATCGCCCAGCAAGAAACGTTCCCCTCTAGGGCCTGTTGACAATTAGGATGGCGCCGTGGCGGGATCGGATTTTCCCGCCGGCTAGGAGCGGACTGCGCCGTGTGGCAGGCCCCACACAAGCGGTCGGCGACGACGCGGGCGGGAAAATACGACCCGTCTCGGAGGGATTGCTCCAGGATGGCGCGCGGCCGCGTCGCTCGTCTTCGAATATGCGCTGCATGTCCTTCATCCTCGCTCCTTGC
The DNA here is from genome assembly GCA_030622775.1 of Rhodospirillales bacterium. GTDB lineage: Bacteria > Pseudomonadota > Alphaproteobacteria > Rhodospirillales > Defluviicoccaceae > JAUXFS01. Next base: position 2,053 of record JAUXFS010000357.1, read on the forward strand.
CGCGCGCCATCCTGGAGCAACCACGGCCCTATCCTAACTGTCCACAGGCCCTAGTCCGCCATCGCTCCACGCCATGGATCGACCGCACCGCATTGTCGCGGCGCCTTCTAAATATATTCGTTTTTTCCCTTCAAAAGAATCCACGCGCGAAATTCGCACGAAAAAGTGGCGGCAAACGAAATAGGCGCCCGGCGGGGGGGCCACCGGGCGCCTTCTCGGGACCTGAACCAGGGGGTGGGTCAGGCCACCGATGCCGTGGCGACCTCGTCGAGGGTCGCGCTCATCCGCCTCGTCAACGGGACCGAGGCATCTTCGGCCACTTGCACCGCCATGTTCGACAACATGCACGCGGTTCCGACCATGCGAGCGGCGCTGAACTTGACCAGGCAATTCCGAAAATCGACCCAGTCGGCGACGGTCCTGCAGTTCGATATTCCCTTGGCCGCGGCCGAGGCCTGCTCGACGGACATCAGGGCGACGCCGAGCGACGCGTCGTTGAAGGCGCGAACGCCACGGGCAAGGATGGTTCGCGACTTCATCATCGCGTCGACGTTGCGGGCGCCGAACCCGAAGCCGTCGAAGAACGCGGTGAACGCCACGCCCCCCACCGTGAACGGTAGCGCCGGTGAAGCTTCGACCTCGGTATCGGCGGCGGGCGTCGGCCCGGCGGTTGGTTCGAGCGTTGCTTTAGCGGTCATGGGTTCTCCCTCGCCGACGGCTCGCGAACCGGCCTCGCAATGGCGCGCCATCGCCAAACGAACGCGCACGCAAAGCCAGCGTCCCGAAAACGGTTACGCCGCAGTGCAGCATAGAGTAACGAACTTTTAGAACGCTCACCCGTCCTTCGGCAAGAGGATTTCGCACACGCCCGCGATGCGGCTTTCGCGTTGCCGCCCTTCCATCGGCGACTCATGCCAACGGCTCATGCCAACGGCTCATACCAACGAGCATTGATATTGACCCATTGTGATCGTGTTTCCGGCTTCCTCGGCAGGAGGGATCGCGCAGGCGATGCTTGCGCATCGTCAAGCGGTTCCGACGCCCCGAGGAAGCCGGAAACACGACCCGGAGGGCGGCCTTTCGAGGTTCCCGGACGTTGTCGTGGACCGCTTGTGATGCCCCGCATCACGGCGCGCCCCCCTCCTCGCCGGAAACCTCGAAAGGTCGTCACAATGGGTCAGTATCAGCGCAGGTTGGTATTGGAGAGCATCCCCAATAGGCCAGAAAATCCCTAATATCGATTCCAGTGGTCTGGCTCCGGTCGTCGGCCCCGTTTCGGGAGGATACAAATGGCAGAGTTTCCGGAAGAAGCGAACGTCGTCATCATCGGCTTGGGTGGGATCGTGGGAGCTTCGGTGGCCCACCATCTGATTGAGCGGGGCTGGGACGATATTGTCGGCATCGACACATCGGCGATCCCGACGGACATTGGTTCGACCTCGCACGCTTCCGATTTCTGTTACGCGACCAGCCATGATTTCCTCTCCTGTTGGACGACACGCTACTCCATCGATTTCTTCGAAAGGATGGGGCAC
>JAUXFS010000007.1 GCA_030622775.1 Rhodospirillales bacterium
GTTCGACGCGTGGGTGCGTCCGGAACGGATGACCGGCCCGCGAGAGGACTAAAACCGGTCCTCTTGTTATTGCGCCGGCTTCGCTTATTTCATTGGGCTCGCCAATTTCATCAGGCTGGCGAATGCTTCCTGCGAGCTTTTGAGCATGTCGAACGGTGACGGGGGTGATGGGGGGGATGATTGTGCGATGCGGGTTGCGATCGACCAGTGGTGGCCGAACGGATCGACGAGTCGGCCGTAGCGGTCACCCCAGGCCATGGTGGCGACCGGCATGACGACCATGGCTCCCTCTTTCACCGCGCGGGCGAACACGGCGTCGACGTCGCCGACATAGAGGTGAATCGAAACGGCGCTGCCGCCGAACGCTTTCGGCGAGTGGCTGCCGAATTCGGGAAAGGCGTCGGCGAGCATGACGACGCCGCCGCCGCCGATTCGGATCGCGGCATGCATCAGGCGTTTGCCATCGGGCGCCGGCGTGCGCATGACCTCCTCGGCGCCAAACGCCCGCTCGTAGAAGCCGATGGCCGCGGCCGCGCCGTCGACGACCAGATGGGGCGTCACCGCGGTGAACCCCTCGGGGATGGGGTATGCCTGTTCGCTCATCACGCCTGTTCGCTCATCACGGGCGACTCCTTCGTGTGATTATGCCATCGGCAACCCGCGCCTGCGCCGGGACCGGGACACATCCGTTCGACGGAAACTGTCGCATCGATGTGACCGGTTCGCAAGCACGGTCAATACCAACGCTCACTATCAATGAGCATTGGTATGGGGACAGCCCAGCCGGCATCGTGATAACAAACTCGTGTGCCTGTCGAACCCGCAACCCTCGCCGCCTTCGCGGTCGCCGTGCTGGCGATCGTGATGTCGCCCGGGCCCGATACGATGCTGATCCTGCGCTACGCGCTGACGTCGGGACAAAAGGCCGGCTTCGCGGCGGTGGCGGGTGTGCAAATCGGATTGATGATCCATACGGTGCTGGCGATCCTCGGTATCTCGCTGCTCATCGCCTCCTCGCCGGTCCTGTTCAAGGCCGTCGCGATCGCCGGCGCCGGCTATCTGGCGTGGCTCGGAATCCAGGGATTCCGCGAGGGCGGCGCCTTCAGGCTCGACGGCGACCGACGCCCGGTCGGCGCGGCCAGGGCCTGCCGCGACGCCGTGATCACCAACGTCCTCAATCCGAAGGTGATCCTTCTGTTCCTGGCGCTGCTGCCCAACTTCGTGGTCACCGGCCGGGGCGATGTCCCGGCCCAGTTGATCACCCTCTCGGTCGTGCTGATCGTCATCAACGTGACGTGGCAGGCGCCGCTGGCGTGGGCGGCACAGGTCGTCCGCGGCTGGCTGGTCCGGCCTTCGGTACAGCGGGCGGTCTCCCGCCTCGGCGGCGCCATCCTGTTGCTGTTCGCCGGCCTGATGCTGTACGAGCATCTTGTCTGAACCGGAAAGACCGAAGGGGCCGGCATGGGACCGTTCGTCCCGGTTGCCGGCAGAGCCGCGGTCATACCCTACCACAGGGTCCCGGTCCCGAACCTGGAGGACGGCGGTTTCCTGTGCGCCTCGGCCCGCGCCGCCTGGGAAGCGGCGCGGCGATCGGCTCATATGAAGGGTAAGAGTCGGAAATAGCGCTCCGCTCAGCGTCCGGCGTGTGGCGCCAGACGGCCCGGCCGGCTAAAAACGCTCGCCCAGGAACGGGCCAAACGTCGGCCGTATTCCGCGAAATGGGCACTGCGCAAGGCACGGCCGCGCGCCACGCACCGATCGATTTCCTCTCGTGAGAGATCGGAAACGTGGAGAACGGCCATCGGCTCGTCCCCGGCAGGGAATTTGGTGGTATTCTGGTTTTCGAATCTAGTCATAGCTGTATACCTCACTACAGGGTTGAAACACCCTTTCGACAGATCCTCCCGACTTTTGCTTGGATAACGGTTTGAGCGCGCCCCCACGAACTTCGCGCTTCGGTTGCCCAATAGGTAATATTAGTTGGCGTCCGAATCAAGGGTTTTGCTGCATTGCAACAAAACTATAACGTGCGGTGCGGCTTTCCGGCAACAGTCGCACTTGGCGCGTTCGGGGCGCGTTCGGGGGGGGGCGCTCGGGGATTCGCCCGTGGCCCGGGCTACCGGTTCTTCAACAGGCCCTTGAGGACGTCTTCCAGCGGAGACGGGCGCCGATCCGGCGGCGATTCCGTGGTCTTGTCGGTCGAGGGCGGCTCGGTCGGCCGCGGCTGGGCGGCGCCGGCCGACGGTCGACCGGTGGGCGCGTCGAGGACCTTGCCGACGCCCTTCTTCTTGCGAAGCTTGTCGAGGCCGGGGATCCGGATCGACCCCGTTAAACTGCTCGTGTCCACCTTGACATCGGGGGCATCGAGCGGGCCGCGCAGCCAGAACGGCAGGATCTGCGGTTGTTGGGACCCCGCCTCCGTCACCAGGCCGGTCACGACGTTGCGCGCGAGTTGCAGTTCGCCTTTCACGTCGATCCGCCATGCCGGAAGGTCGGCGAATCCCCGGGCCGCTCCGGTTCCGAGCCCCGAGTCGAGACGCATGTCCTCGGATCGGGCCACGCCGTCCTCGATCGAGTAGGTTGCCGAGAAATCGGCGGCGCCCGTCGCCGCGCCCTGGCCCAACAACCCTCCGATCCGGTTCAACCCGTCGAACAAAGCCAGCAACGGCGCCAGAACCGTGCCCTGCGCGCCGCCGGTGGTTTCGACACCGGCCAGCGCAACCGATCCCGAGCCGTCCAGCGCCGACACCATGGCGGCGACGTTCTGGCCGCGGGTGGTCAGCCGGGCATCCGCCGCCATCCGACCGGTGGCGACCGACTTGCCGGTCACGGCGCGCGTCGCACGACCAAGATCGGCGTTCTCCAGCTTCATCGAACCCTCCAACCGGGGGGAACCGGTGGCGTCGAGACGGCCCGACGCCGCCAGCGGTCCGTCGAACAACGCGCCGGTCAATCGTTCGGCGGTGAGCACGCCCGCGGCGAGTGTCACCGCCAGGTCCGCGTTCTCGAGCGTGTAGCCCTGGTAGGCGACCGCCTCGGACTTCAGCCTGACGTCGGCGTCGAAGCTTTGCAGCACGCGGAGATCGATGGGCTCCCGCGACCAGCGCCGGTGTGGTGTCGCCGCCACCAGACGCAACTCGTGTCCGCCGCCGATCCGGGGCGGCGGCGCCGGCCGCCAGGACATTGGCCGCCATGACACGGGCCGCCATGACACTGGCACCAGCCGTGGCGTCATCGCCGCCGTTCGCTTCGCCGGCAGGAACGGATCGACCACCACTTTGCCGGTGGTGAGGTCGGCGGTGATCTTCGGGCGCCGCTCCCGGAAGCTGGCCGCGAGACTTCCCTCGATAGCGACGTCCCCGATCGTCCCCGCGAGTTCGCGGATGCTCACCTCGGAAGCGTTCCCGTCGAGTTGGCCGGTGAGGTCGATGGCGCCGATCGGGCCCGACGGCCGGTAGTCCACGGCCAACGCCTCGAGCAATCGGACCATGTCCATCCGCCGAAGCGCCACTTGACCGCCGAAGCGCGGCGACGGCAGCAGGTTCAGGGTGCCATCAAGGGCGATTTCGCCGCCCGCGGCCTGGACGTCGATGTCGATGACCGGCTGCGAAAGGGCGCCCTCGGCACGGCCGGTGACGCTCAGCGCGCCCAACGTCCGCGCCTGCGGCGGCGGCCGGATACCGGCGACGCGCAACAACCGCTCCGCGTCGGGGACGTTCAGTTCGAAGGTGAGCGCCTTCATCTCGGGCTCGTCGCCGAGACCATAGAGCATGCCGGCGATATTGACCGAGGCTCCGCCGAAATCGGCGATGCTCGCCCGGTGCACCTGCACGGCGCCATCGAACAACGTGGTGTCGACGACCACATCCTTGATCGGAACGCCCTTGTAGGTCAGGGTCACGACATGGACCCTGAGGTTGGCGTCGAAGGAATCCAGCACCGCGAGGGCCGACGGCGAACCGCCTTCATCCTTAGACGCGGCCGCATCCGTCGTCTCCTGCCCGGAACCATCGGCGGAAACCCGGGGGAGGTAGGCGTCGATATTCAATCGATCGATCGTCAGGTCGGCGCCGAAAGCCAATCGCTTGGAAATCGCCCACGTCACCCCCCCGATCAACCGCGAACCGTCCACCTGTACGTCGATGTTCCGCGCCTGCACCAGTTCGGGGTATGCGGACAGCTTGCTTCGGGCGACGAACGTGCGAAGCCGGCCGGGGGGAACGCCGGAGGTGTCGACGCCGAGCCAGTCGAGCACCCCGAGCAGGTCGGCGGATTTCGCCTCGATCTCGCCGTCGAACTGGGGCGTTCCGTCGGGAGCGGTGACGAAACCGAACAGGGCGACCTCCGATCCGCCCGGCAGAAGCGCCGAAATCTGGCTGATGGTGATTTCGCCCCCGGAAAGATCGGCATTGGCCCGGGTTCGGCGGACGATGCCGCCGCGATAGATGATGGCGTCCGCCGAGATGGCGGCCGAAACGTTGATCCCCGTCGGCAGCCGAAACGCCGCGGCGGCTGATTTCGCCGATGGGCCGGCGGCGCCCCCCGAACGCGGAACCTTCTTGCTCCCGGCGCCATCCGCGGTCCGAGCGGAACGCCCCGCCACCGTCGGCATCGCCAGCCAGGAGTCCAGGTCGATCCGGCCGGCGGCAAGCTGGCCGTCCACCGAGATCTCGTCGCCGAACTTCGCCGACAGGGCGCCGGTGGCGCGTGTTTCGCCGAGGCGGACCGACAAGTCGGTGATCGCGAGGTCGGAACCGGAGGCGATGACCTCTCCGTCGACGTCGAACGCCTGGCCGAGAAAACCGGGAAGCGCCCCGGGGACGGCGGTTTGGATCAATCCGGCCAGACTTTTTCCTTCGGCGGTGATCCGCCCTTCGAAGCTTGGCGAATCCGTCGGGCTTCGGACAATGCCGCGGAGCGCGATACGGGACGCATCGGGATCCGTCATCAGCGTCATCGTGATCGGCACGGCGCGTTGCTCGACGATCTCGCCGACGGAAAGCCGCAGGCCGAGCGGAATGTCGCGAGCCCGGAACCGGCCGGTGAACTCGAAAGGCCCCCGCAAGGATGTCGCCGAGACGGTCGCGTTCAGCGCGTCGATGCGTTCGGTGGGGCCGGCGGCCGAGTCCCGAAAGACGACGACGCCGTTCTCGATCTCGACGCTGTCCAGCCGCACCGCCAGGGACAGGCCGGCGCCATCGCCGGCGTCGGCGGATTTTCCGGGAGCCGAGCCCGGCACCAGCGTTTCGCTCCGTTCGTTCGGACCCGCGAACTCCCAGTTCTTTCGTCCATCGGCAAGGATCTCGAGGTGGACCACCGGCTCGACCAACTTGACCTTGCCCACCTGGATTTCGCCAGAAAGCAGCGGGCCGAGCGCGACCCGGATCTCCAGGGATTTCAACCGGATCATGTCGGCGTCGGCGGCGCCGTCGATGTTGGCCAGCCGCACGTCCGTCGCCACCAGGGCCGGCGCCGGCAGGAGGGTCAATTCGATGTCGCCGCCGATATCCAGCGCGCGGCCGGTGAACGCTCCGGCCTGTCCGGCGATCTCGTCCTTGTAGTCGTTCCAGTCGATGAAGCCGGGAACGATCAACGCTGCCGCAATAAGGAAGACGATCGCCCCGGCGACGCCGATGAAAATCTTTTTCACGCGGTTGCTCCGTGTGTGGGCGTGGCGGCGATGCTACAGGGTCAACCCACGGTAATCAAACCGAACCATGATATCCGGTCACCAAACCGTAAGTGCTGCAACACGATGCCGTTTGTTTGACGGCTTGTAACTCCCGGCCTATCCTCGTCACGAAGTGGCGATGTGAATTGGTCCGATATGTCCGGGGTCGATCAGGGGGCGACATCACTGGTGACAGGTCTGGTGGTCGCCGTGACAGGATCCGTGGTGGATGTGAGCTTCCCGGGCGGCCCGTTGCCGCCCGTGAACACCGCCTTGGAAGTCGATTGGGACGGCCCTCACCGCCTCACCCTGGAGACCCAGCAGCATTTGGATTTGGAGACCGTCCGAACCGTTGCCATGCAGAACACGGCCGGTCTCGCCCGCGGTGTTCCGGTCCGCTCCAAGGGACAGCCGATCACCGTCCCCGTCGGCGACGTCGTGTTGGGAAGGTTGTTGAACGTTGTCGGCGAACCGGTGGATCGGCTTGGCGACTTCTCCGCGGACGTAACACGTCGTGCGATCCATCAACGCGCGCCCAAGTTGGTGGAGACGGGCCAGTCGCGCGAGGTCTTCCAAAGCGGCATCAAGGTAATCGACCTTCTGGCCCCGCTGGCGAAAGGCGGCAAGGCGGCGATGTTCGGCGGCGCCGGGGTCGGCAAGACCGTGCTCATCATGGAACTGATCCGCACCACGGTGGAGAAGTACGCCGGCGTCTCGGTCTTCGCCGGCATCGGCGAGCGCTCCCGAGAGGGCCACGAACTCCTTCTGGAGCTTCGCCAATCCGGAGTTCTTGGACGGACCGCACTGATCTTCGGACAAATGAACGAACCCCCCGGTGCCCGCTGGCGGGTCGGAATGACCGCACTGACCGTTGCCGAGTATGTGCGCGACGTGATGGGCGAAGATGTTCTGCTTCTCATCGACAACGTCTTTCGCTTCGTTCAGGCGGGCGGCGAGGTTTCGGGCCTCCTCGGACGGTTGCCGTCGCGGGTCGGCTATCAGCCGACGTTGGCCACCGAGATCGCCGAACTCGAGGAACGCATCGCGTCGGTCGGCGACCGGGCTATCACGGCCATTCAAGCCGTTTACGTTCCTGCAGACGACTTTACCGACCCCGCGGTGGCGGAAACATTCAGTCACCTCGATTCGAGCATTGTGTTGTCTCGCGAGATGGCGAGCGAAGGACTCTACCCGGCCATCGATCCCCTTGCCTCGACCTCGGTGCTTATGGACCCACGAACCGTGGGCGAGCAGCACTATCATCTCGCCCAGGAAGTCCGCCGATCGATCGCGCAATATCGCGAGTTGCAGGAAATAATCTCGCTCCTCGGCATGGAGGAACTGAGCGCCGCCGATCGCGCAACGGTGCGCCGAGCCCGGCGTTTGCTGCGGTTTCTGACCCAGCCGTTCATGGTCACCCACGCGTTTACCGGCAAGGAGGGTCGATCGGTGGACATCGGCGACACCCTCGCCGGATGCCGCGCCATTCTCGATGGCGAGGGAGATGGGTGGCCGGAGAGCACCTTCTACATGGCCGGCAGCTTCGACGAGATTCGGGAGCGCCAAACTCACGGCGCAGAGGAGCCGGCATGAGGCTTTTGATCACGACGCCGGTGGCGGTTGTCGCCGACTTGGCGAACATCACCCACGTGCGGGCGGAGGATGAAACTGGCACCTTCGGCATCCTGCAACGGCACACCAATTTTCTGACCGCCCTGGCGATCTCGGTGGTGAGCTGGCGCGATTCCATCGGCCCCGAGGGTCATGTTGCCGTGCGAGGAGGAGTGCTGCGCGTCAGTAACGGAGATCTTGTGGAGATCGCCACCCGGGAGGCGGTTTCCGGTGACGATCTCGAAAACCTGGAGACCGAGGTGGTGCGCGGGTTTCGCGAGGACGCCGAGAACGAGAAACGAGCACGGAGCACCGCCGCCAAACTGGAATTGGCAGCCATTCGCCATATCCGCGAATTTCTGTACCCGGGCGAAGGCGCCCATCGGACGGCCCCGTCGGTCGCCGCGGCCGGAAATCACAACCGCCGGGAGACGCATCGATGACCGCCGTCCCGCCCAATCACGAGACCCTGCGCCGCTCCGTCCGCACCCGCCGAAAACGCAAGCAGCGGTGGGAGCGGGAAGGCGAGCGTTCGCTGGCCAAGAATCTGGGAATGATCGGTTCGCTCGGCTGGCTGGTGGTGATACCGGCGCTGGTCGGCATCCTCGTCGGTCGATGGTTGGATCGCCTGTGGGAAACCGGCATCATGTGGACTGCGGCGCTGCTGTTCGTCGGGCTGGTTGCCGGATGCGCCCTGGCCTGGAGAAGGATCCACGAATCGTGAGCGACACTCTCCTACTCACCGTGATCTCGTATGCCGCAGTTGGCCTGGCGGCGGGCCTCGCCTACTTCGCCGTGCTGCGCATCAACGTTCGGCTGTACCTGGACGGAAGCGCCCGGTGGCGCCCGCTGATCTTGCACGGGTTTCGCATCGCCGCGGCAGTCGCCCTGTTCTGGGTGCTGGCGACCCGAGGAGCGGCTCCGATGTTGGCGGGGTTGATCGGCTTCCTGACCGCGCGTTTCGCCGCCCAGCGGTGGGCCCAGCGGTGGAAGGAAGAACGCCTGTAATGGAATTCGCGTCGCTTTCCACCCGCGTGCTGTTCCACATCGGATTCGTGCCGATCAGCGAAGCGATCGTGACCACCTGGGTCATCATGGCGGTTCTGGTGCTCGGCAGCTATCTGGCGACGCGGAAGCTATCGGTCCGGCCGGGCCTCGGCCAGGCGCTGATCGAGCTGGTGGTCACCGGCATCGCGGGACAAATCGAGGATGCGCTCAAACGGCCGGCCGCGCCGTTCCTGCCGCTGATCGCGACTTTGTTCATTTTCCTGGTCGTCGCCAACCTCTCGCTGCAACTTCCGGGAGTCACCGCCCCGACCGCGCGTCTGGAGACGGCCGCTGCTCTGGCGCTGATCGTGTTTTTCTCCGGGCACGTCTACGGTATTCGCAGCCGCGGCGTGAAAGACTATCTGGCTTACTACCTCAAGCCGAGTCCCCTGCTGCTACCGTTGAACATCCTGTCCGAGCTGACCCGAACATTGTCGCTGACGGTGCGGCTGTTCGGCAATATCATGAGCCATCAGCTGATCATCGCCCTGCTGTTGACCATCGCCGGGCTGCTGATCCCGATCCCGATCATGGCCCTCGGCATCCTGATCGGTCTGGTGCAGGCTTACATCTTCAGCGTTCTCGCCACCATTTTCCTCGGTGCCGCCGTCGGCGCTTTCGAAGCACACTGAGAGGTTTTCATGTACGTCAACGAGATCAGCATCATCGCCGCCGCCCTTGCCGTGGCCTTCGGCGCCATCGGGCCGGCGCTGGCGGAAGGACGGGCCGTCGCCGCGGCCATGGACGCGATCGCCCGCCAGCCGGAATCGGCCGGCACCCTGTCACGGACCCTGTTCGTCGGCCTGGCAATGATCGAAACCATGGCCATCTACTGCCTGGTCATCGCCCTGCTTCTTCTCTATGCGAACCCCTTTGTCGGCTGACCATGCACATCGACTGGTGGACGCTGGCGCTCGAAGCGGTCAATTTCCTGATCCTTGTTTGGTTGCTTCAGCGTTTTCTCTACAAGCCGGTGATGGGGATCGTTGCACGTCGGCGCCAGGACGTGGACGCGACCTTCGCGGAGGCGGAAGACGCCCGGCGCGAGGCGGAAGCGGAAGCGATGACCTATCAGGAAAAAATCACGGCGCTCGACAAGGAACGGCTCGAAATGATTCGCACCGTCCGCGCCCAGATCGAGGAGGAACGCAAGAAGCTGCTGGCCGGCGCCCGCCAGGAAGCAGACGAACTCCTCTCCAAACAACGACAGGCGATCGCCGCCGAGCGTGCCGGCGCCCTGGCCGAACTGCGCGAGGGAGCGGCGGATCTGGCGGTGTCGCTGGCAAGAACCCTGTTGCGCGAGGCAACGACCGTGTCGGTCGCGGAAACCTTTCTCGAACGGTTGCGGCAGCGTTTCCTCGAGCTGTCGGACGCGGAGAAAGCGCGTCTGCTCGGCCCGGCCAAGGGTCAGACGGTGCTGCGGGTGGTCACGGCGCCGGCGCTGACCGACGCGCAACGGCGGCGTTGGCAGGAGCGGCTTTCCGAAAGCATCGGCGGGCAGTGGACGATCGAGTTCGGCGCCGACGAAGACCTCGTCGCCGGCGCCAGGATCCACTTTCCCGCCGCCAGCCTCGAAATCAGCTGGGGCAGCGCCCTGAAGGAAGCGAGGAAAGAGCTCGTCGGCGATGAATCGGCTGCGTGACGACCTGGCGCAATGGTTTGAAGGCGCGCGCGAGCGCTCGGCGGCGATCGCGCCGCTGCCGCGCGTGGAGCAGGTCGGCAGGGTCGAGCGGGTCGGTGATGGCGTTGCCATCGTCTCCGGTCTTCCCGACGCCGGTCAGGACGAACTGTTGCGCCTCGGCGACGATCTTTACGGCATGGCGGTGACCCTCGAGCCGGCATCCATCGGTTGCGTGCTGCTTTCGCCTTGGGAAACCGTCACCGCCGGGCTCAAGGTGCGCGGCACCGGAGATGGCGTGCGGGTGCCGGTGGGAGAGGCATTGCTCGGCCGCGTCGTCGATCCCCTGGGACAACCGCTGGACGGCGGACAGCCGCTCGACGCCGAACGCCTGGATCCGATCGACCAACCGGCGCCGGCGATCATCGACCGGGATCTGGTGACCACCCCTTTGCAAACCGGCATCACCGTGATCGACGCGATGATCCCGCTCGGACGAGGACAGCGCGAACTGATCATCGGCGACCGCAAGACTGGCAAGACCGCCATTGCCGTCGACACCATCATCAACCAGCGCAACAGCGACGTCGTCTGCATCTACGCGGCCATCGGTCAGAAGGCCTCGTCGGTCAACCAAGTTCTCGACGCCGTTCGCCGTTTCGGCGCTTGGGAGCGGTGCATTTTCGTGATCGGCGAGGCGGATAGCGCCCCCGGCCTTCAATGGATCGCGCCCTACGCCGCCTGTACGATGGCCGAGTACTTCCGCGACCGCGGACGGGACGCGCTGCTGGTTATCGACGACCTGACCAAGCACGCCGCCGTCTACCGCGAGCTCTCGCTGTTGCTACGCCGGCCCCCGGGCCGCGAGGCCTACCCAGGCGACATTTTTTATGTCCACGCCCGCCTTCTCGAAAGGTCCGCCAAGCTCGCCGCCGAGAGCGGCGGCGGATCGCTGACCGCCTTGCCCATCGCCGAGACCCAGGCCGGCAATCTCAGCGCCTACATCCCCACCAACCTGATCTCGATCACCGACGGCCAGATCTACCTGGAGCCCAAGCTGTTCTACGAAGGCCAGAAGCCGGCGGTGAACGTGGGCAAGAGTGTCTCCAGGGTCGGCGGCAAGACGCAGGCGCCGGCGATCAAGGCATTGTCGGAAAGCCTGCGCCTGGAATACGCGCAGTTTCTGGAGCTGGAGGTGTTCACCCGTTTCGGCGCAATGGTTGACGAGGCGACGCGCAAGGCGATCGACCATGGCCGGCGCATTCGGTCGATCCTGATCCAGCCAGAGTACGAGCCGCTGTCGCTGGGCAATCAGACGGCGATCCTCCTTGCCGTCGGTTCGGATGTCCTCGACCGCCTGACGCCCGAAGCGGTCGAGGCGTTCAAGGCGCGGCTGATGCCCTGGCTCGACGAGAGGTGCCGCCAAGCGCTCGAACGCGTGGAGACCACCGGCCTGTTGGAGGACGAAGACCGCCGCGAGTTGGAGGGTCATCTGCGCGCCTTGGCGGCCGAGATGGCGACCGATTAGCCGATGGAACGTCTGGCCCGGCTCCGCGCCCGCATCGACAGCATCGGCAACCTGCGCGAGGTGGTGCACACCATGCGCTCGCTCTCCGCGGTGCGGATGCGGCAAGCCGACGAATCGCTAACCGGAGCCCGCGAGTACGCCGAGGTCATCGGGTCCGCGCTCGCCGACGCCCTCGCCCTCGTCGCACCGGAAGAACGGCCGACGGCATCGCCGCGTCGAGGGGGAAACGGCCTCCTCGTGTTCTGCAGCGAGCATGGTTTCGTCGGCGCCCTCAACGAGGTGCAGATCGATCATGCCGTCGCCGCCCTCGGCGAAGGAGACAGCCTGTTCATCGTCGGCAGCCGTGGCGCGCGGACGGCGTGGGAGCGCGGGCTCGACCTCGCCTGGACGCTGCCGATGACCTCCCACCGGGACGGCGTCCCGGCCGTCGCCCGCGAGATCGCCGCCGAGCTCTATCGCCGGTTCGAGCGGGAGGAGATCGTGCGCCTCGACATGATGTTCGCCCGGACCGGCGGCGCCGGCCGATGGAACTGCGAACGCCAATCGTTGCTGCCCCTCGACGCCGAGGCGTTTCCGGCCACCCAGGCCAACGTTCCGCCGCTGCATTACCTGCCGGCGCCCCGGCTGGTCGAGCAGCTTGTGGAGGAGTACTTCTTCGCCGAGCTGACGCGCGCGGCGATGGAGGCTCTCGCCGGCGAGAACACCGCCCGGGTGGCGGCGATGAGCGCCGCCCACGACAATATCGAACGCAAGCTCGAAGACTTGAGGCGTCAGGAGGACCAGCTCCGCCAGGAGGAAATCACCACCGAGTTGATCGACGTCGTCACCGGCAGCGAAGCGCTACTGCACCCGAGAACCTGAGGCTCTCAGGCTCTCCGCCGCCGCGGCCGCAGCAGCTTGTAGATCTCCATCACCGCGACCAGGCCCAGCGCCAGCCCGGCCACCCCCAGCCAGGATTCGAACGAAATCGGCTCGATCCGCAAGACGTCGCGAAGACCCGGGACGTACATGGCGCCGATGTGGACGCTCTGGGCGGCGATGACGGCGAGAAACAGGAACCGGTTGGCGCGGAATGGCACCCGGAACGCCGAGCGCCATTCGGAGCGGCAATTGAACACGTGGGCGTTCTCGAAACACACCATCAGCAGCAGCACCCCGTTGCGCGCCTCGAACTCGGTCCAGCCATGGCCCAGCGCCCAGTCGAAGAACAGGATGCCGACGACGCCGATGAAGGCGCCGGATACCAGCACCTCCTCGATCATCCGGCGATCGAAGATTGGCTGTTTCGGCGGCCGTGGCGGCTGGTCGAGCACCCCCGGCTCGCCCTTTTCGAAGGCGAGGGCGACGTGCTGAATGCCGTTGGTGACCAGATTGAGCCACAGCAACTGGGCGGCGAACAGCGGCAGCGGCAGGCCGAAGGCGAAGGCGAGAAAGAACAGCACGATTTCGGAGGCGCCGGTGCTGA
>JAUXFS010000393.1 GCA_030622775.1 Rhodospirillales bacterium
AGTGACGAACGCGGGGCCAATTGGCCCGCCTCGACCACCACCAGCGCCTCACAGGTTACAGTAGCGAGCAACGCCTTGAATGCCTCGGCCACGGCATCGGCGGCTTCGCGGATCCGAACGACGCGGCGACCGCCGGTGAACGACAACGACGCCGCTTCGTCCACGAGTCGGGCCGGATCGCTCTTTACCACGCCGGCGGTCAACTCGATCACCCGGAACGGGTCGGCAGGATCGTCGCAGACGGCGGCGACCAGCGCGTCGGCTCGTTCGCGCACCAGCCCTTGGTCGGGCCCGTAGAACAGCGCCGCGCGGACCGCCGGGTCCGGGTTGCGGATGAATCCGGTGACGCGCCCGCCGGCGATCTTCATCCTCGGTCAGGCTCTAGGGACGCATTCTGTTGCTGAGCGAAGAAGGCGCCGAGGCGTGCTCGGATCTGACGGGCAATGTGGAACGCGGCGCGGGAGCGGGCGTCGTTTTGGGCGGTGAGGTTGGAGAAATCGTCCTTGACCAGGTTATAGCTGCTTACCGCCAGGCTTGCTCCCTTCACCACCGGCTGCCCGGTATCGTCCTTGACCAGGGCGTACGTGGCGTCGAGGCGCAGGTTGGCCCGCGTCGCGAGACCGGAGCTGTCGCTGGCGAGATCCCTGATTTTCTCTTCGACACTGACATTCAACGTATAAACCGGATTTTTCGGACGTCCTCTCGGGTTGAGCATGTCGAGAAGCTGATTGCGAAGCTCCTGTCCCACACGATCGGGGATCGGGGCAACCGCGACCGCTGAAAAATCCGTGGGAACGTTTTTGTCCTCGGAAGTCTTGCCGTAAAGCGGTCGGAAACCACAGCCACCGACAACGACCACGATGGCCGCGGCCGCCATGAACCTAAACAACCACATTGACGATCCGATTGGGTACGACGATGATTTTGCGAAGCGATTTGCCATCGATGGCCTTGGTAACGTTGGGCAATGCCAGGGCCGCCGCCCGTGCATCGTCTTCGCCGCTGTCCTTGGTCAACTCGATGGTTCCGCGCAGCTTGCCGTTGACTTGAACGCCAATGGTGACGGTTTCGTCGATCAGCATCGCCGGATCCGCCAACGGCCACGGTGCGCCCACCAGCAGACTCTCGTGGCCCAGGCGCCGCCACAGTTCCTCGCCCAGGTGCGGCATCATCGGCCCGATCAGCTTGACGATGGTTTCGAAGCCCTCCCGGCGGATCCAGGCCGCTTCCGGGTCCGTGCCGGACAGCTCGGCCAGCACGTTGGTGAATTCGCGAACCCGGGCGACGGCGCGATTGAAACCGAATTTTTCCAGATCGTCGGTCACCCGGGCGATGGTCTTGTGCATCTCGCGCTGGACCGCGGTCGTCTCGGCGTCGGCGGCCGAGGTTCCGATGAAATCCGGCTTCGGCGTTCCCTTGTCCGCCACCGGCCGGGCCGGCTGGGTGATCATCCGCCAAAGCCTGTTGATGAACCGCCAGGCGCCCTCGATTCCGGCCTCGGTCCACTCCAGGTCCCGGTCCGGCGGGCTGTCGGAGAGCATGAACAATCGCGCCGTATCGGCGCCGTAGGTGTCGATGATCGCTTCCGGATCGACCACGTTCTTGCGCGACTTGCTCATTTTTTCGGAACGGCCGACGCTGACCGGCTCCCCGGTCTCCGCATGGACGAAGCCGTCGCCGTCGCGGATGATCTCGTTCGGGGTCAGCCAGCCGCCGCCGGCGCCGCGGTAGGTTTCGTGGCAGACCATGCCCTGGGTCATCAGGCCGGCGAACGGCTCGTCGATGCCGAGGTAACCGCAGCGCCTGAGCGCCCGGGTGAAGAACCGGGAATACAACAGGTGCAACACCGCGTGCTCGATGCCGCCGATGTACTGGTCGACCGGCAGCCAGTAGTCGACGGCTTCGCGGGTGAACGCCGCGTCGGCGACGGGCGAGCAGAACCGGGCGAAATACCAGGAGGACTCGAAGAATGTATCGAAGGTATCGGTCTCGCGTCGCGCCGGCTTGCCACAGCGGGGACAGGGGACATGCTTCCAGTTCGGATGACGATCGAGTGGATTGCCGGGCTTGTCGAACTCCACGTCCTCGGGCAGGACGACCGGCAGGTCGGCCTTTGGTACCGGAACGACGCCACAGCCGTCGCAATGGATTACCGGGATCGGGCAGCCCCAGTACCGTTGCCGGGACACGCCCCAGTCGCGCAGGCGATAGTTTACCGCCAGTCCACCGGCCCCGGCGGCATCGAGGCGCCGGGCAATCTCCGCCTTGGCCTCGGCGATGCTCTTCCCATCGAGGAATCCGGAGTTGATCATCTTCCCCGGACCCGTGTAGGCCTCGTCGCCGATGGCGAACGCGCCGGCGTCGGTGCCCTCCGGCGCGACCACCGGGACGACCGCGCAACCGTACTTGCGGGCGAAGTCCAGGTCCCGTTGATCGTGGGCGGGGCAACCGAAGATGGCGCCGGTGCCGTATTCCATCAGCACGAAATTGGCCACATAGACCGGCAGTTCGCGGTCCGCGGCGAACGGATGGCGCGCCCGCACGCCGGTGTCATAGCCCTTTTTCTCCGCGGTCTCTATCGCCGCTTCGCTGGTACCGAGCCGCCGGCATTCGGCGATGAATTCGGCGAGTTCCGTGTCCGTTTCCGCCAACGCCACCGCCAGCGGATGGTCGGCGGCGATGGCGCAGAACGAGGCGCCGAAGATGGTGTCCTGGCGGGTGGTATAGACTTCCAGCCGGTCGTCGCGGCCCTCGAGGTCGAAGATCATCCGCGCCCCTTCGGAACGGCCGATCCAGTTCTCCTGCATCGTCCGCACTCGATCCGGCCACCGGTCGAGGACCGCCAGGGCGCTCAGCAATTCTTCGTTGAAGGCGGTGATCCTGAGGAACCACTGCGACAGCATCCGGCGTTCGACCGGAGCCCCGGATCGCCACCCCTTGCCGTCGATCACCTGCTCGTTGGCGAGGACGGTGTTCTCCACCGGATCCCAGTTGACCCACGCCTCCTTGCGGTAGACCAGGTCGTTGTCGAGAAAATCGAGGAACATCGCCTGCTCATGGCGATAGTACTCAGGGGCGCAGGTGGCGATTTCCCGCGACCAGTCGTAGGACAGCCCCATTCTCTTGAGTTGCAGGCGCATCGCGGCGATGTTTTCGCGGGTCCACTCCGCCGGGTGAACCCCGGCCTCGATCGCCGCGTTCTCCGCCGGTAGGCCGAACGCGTCCCACCCCATCGGGTGCATGAGGACATTGGCTCGTAGCGACTCACGCAGCTTGCCGAAAAAGCCCGCCGTGACCTTGGCGACGGCGAAGGCGGATCGTAGCCAT
>JAUXFS010000089.1 GCA_030622775.1 Rhodospirillales bacterium
ATCCCGTCGAAATGAGAGAGCTTGGGGTTCACGTTGAGGGCGATGCCGTGATAGGTGACCCATCGTCGAATGCGTACGCCGAGGGCGGCGATCTTCGCTTCCCGGCCGCTTCCGAGCCTCACCCAAATCCCGACGCGGCCGGCGCGGCATTCGCCGTTGACGCCGAGCCGGGCAAGCGTCGCGATCAGCCAGTCCTCCAATGCCCGCACGTACGCACGGACATCCGGCCCCCGCCGCCTCAGATCGAGCATGACGTAGGCGACCCTCTGCCCGGGGCCATGGTAGGTATAGCGGCCGCCCCGGCCGGTTCGATAAACGGGGAAACGTTCCGCGTCGAGCAATTCGCCGGCGTCAGCGCTGGTGCCGGCGGTATAGAGCGGGGGGTGTTCGAGCAGCCAGACGGTTTCCGCCGCCCGGTCGTCGCGAATCGCCTCGACGCGCCGCTCCATGAAGCCCACGGCAGCCGGATAGTCCACCGGTCCATCGCTGATCAGCCATTCGACCGAACTATGAAAGTCGGATTCAACCGCCAAGCTTCGAACCGATGGGTGAGGCCACTCGAGAGGACGCGTTTCCAATGTCGTTCAGCTTCCCGCCCGGGTTTCGGGCGCTTGATCCACGACCGATGTTCTGATATGTCCGCTTGTATCAATCGTTAGCATTTCGTTCTTTTGCAAGGCATTTTGCGGTCGTGGCGGAACCGGTAGACGCGCAGCGTTGAGGGCGCTGTGGGGGAGACCCCGTGGAAGTTCGAGTCTTCTCGACCGCACCAATTCATTGAGAGGCCCGCCGCGAACCGGGCCTCAATTTCTATCCGAGTGCCGAGAAATCCGGATCGGATGCTCGAGCGTGACCGGGCATCCCATCCGGTGAGGGCCAATCCAGACGACAGGAGTGGGGTCAGGGTGACCAAACCCGGGCACGAAGCCGAGATCGAGCAGGATGAGGCGGCGCGGTCGCGCGGCGTGTACGAACTCGACTCGGATCTGGTAGAGGCCGTCGAGGAGGCCCTCGACCGCGGTGACGGAGCAAGCGTCCGCACGCTGATTCAGCCCCTTCACGACGCCGACATCGCCGACCTGCTTCAGAATCTGGGGACCGACGAACGGCGCGAGTTCGTGCGCGCAATCCGTGCCGAGTTTCGTCCTGGTATCCTGGCCGAACTCGACGAGACGGTTCGCGAAGAGGTCATCGACGAACTGGGACCCGTTGGAACGGCGGCCGCGGTTGCCGAACTGGACACCGACGATGCCCTCGATGTCATCGCCGATCTGGACGAGGACGAGCAGCAACAGGTTCTGGAGGCGATCCCGGCGACCGACCGCGCCCTGATCGAGGAAGGACTCGCGTACCCGGAGGACAGCGCCGGCCGGCTGATGCAGCGGGAATTGGTGGCGGTTCCCTCGTTCTGGACGGTTGGCGAAACCATAGACCATCTGCGGAGAAACGCCGACGAGGCGCCCGACAATCTACCGAGCGACTTTTACGACATCTTTGTCGTCGACCCCGGTCACCGGCCCATCGGCGCCATTCCGCTCAGCCACCTGCTGCGCGCCCGCCGGCCGGTGTCGCTGACCGACCTTATGACCACCGAGATGAAGGTGATCGGCGCCAACACCGATCAGGAGGATGTGGCGTTTCTTTTCCGCCAGCGGAACCTGACGTCCGCTCCCGTGGTCGACGACGGCGGCAGGCTTGTCGGGGTTATCACCATCGATGACGTCGTCGACGTGATCGACGAGGAACTCGAGGACGACATGATGCGCCTCGGCGGCGTCAGGGAAGACGATCTCTACAGTGCTTCCGTGGACACCGCGCGCTCCCGCTTCGGTTGGTTGCTGCTCAACATGGGAACGGCGATTCTTGCCTCTCTCGTCATCGGCCTTTTCGACGCCACGATCGAGCAGATGGTGGCGCTCGCCGTGCTGATGCCGATCGTCGCTTCGATGGGCGGCAACGCCGGCACCCAGACCCTGACCGTGGCGGTACGGGCCTTGGCGACCAAGGAATTGACGGACGCCAACGCGCTGCGGGTGATCGGCAAGGAGTTGGTGGTCGGCGGCGTCAACGGAATTGTGTTCGCCGTCATCGCCGCTGCCGTCGCCTGGTTGTGGTTCGGCAGCGTCGCCATTGCCGTTGTCCTCGGCCTGGCGATGATCATCAATCTGGTGGTCGCGGCGCTCGCCGGCGCCACCATCCCGCTGATGTTGGAGCGAGCCCACGTCGATCCGGCGATCGCTTCGGGTGTGTTCCTGACGACCATTACCGACGTGGTCGGATTCTTCGCCTTCCTCGGGCTGGCGGCCTGGTTCTTGATGTGATCCGGACTCCGAGTGTCCGTGTTCGCGACGCCCGGGACGACGACGGCGACGGCGTGATCGCCCTGATCAACGTCTGCTGGTCCGACTATCCGGGTTGCGTGCTCGACGTCGATGGAGAGGTACCCGAACTCAGAACCATCGCCAGCCACTTCCGCTCCATCGGCGGACGCTTCTGGGTCGCGGAACGCGAAAGCGCGATCGTCGGTTGCGTCGGCACGGCGCCGGCTGCGGACGGGTTCGAGTTGTGTAAGCTGTATGTCGCCCACGGCGATCGCCGCCGTGGGCTTGGCGGTGAGTTCCTCCGTCGGGTGGAAGACGCGGCGGTCGCCGCCGGTTCCTCGCACGTGGAACTATGGTCGGACACCCGGTTTACCGCCGCTCACCGCTTCTACGAGCGGCTCGGTTATGTGCGGCTGCCCCAAATACGCAAGCTTGATGATCTCAGCAACACGGTCGAATGCCGATACCGCAAGACGCTCGGTTGAGCCCACCGGGTTAGACCTACCGTATCGCGAGTATTGCAAGCCTCCGCGAAGGCCGGGGGAAGTCACTTTACCTTAACGTAAACGTCAAGTAGGCTTTCCGCCATGTCAAGGACCTGCACCATTGCGGAACTGGCCCGGGAGTTCGGAGTCACGACCCGAACGATCCGCTTCTACGAGGACCGCGGCCTGATCACGCCCTTGCGCGAGGGCCAGCGGCGCGTCTACAGGTCTCGGGATCGGGTGCGCCTGAGGCTGATCATGCGCGGCAAGCGCCTCGGCTTCTCGCTCGAAGAAATCCGGGAGATGATCGATATCTACGACACCGATCGCTCGGAGGTCGCACAGCTTCTCCTGGTCCTCGACAGGATCGCCCAACGCCGGGCCAACCTGGTCGAGAGACAGCACGATATCGCCACCATGCTGGGCGAACTGGACGAGCTCGAGGGGCACTGCGCTTCCCTGCTCCGCGAGAAAGAGGTCGGGACATCCCGGCCCGTCCGCGCCAGCGGTTGACCGGGAACGGGCTCCCGTCGATTCGCCGCCGCCAACGGTTTTAGAATATTTCCTTGGCCGCCAACCGCTTTTCGATTTTCAGAGTATCCGGCGACGGAAGGTCTGCGCGTAAAAGGGCTGCTATGTCGAGTATTCCCTTCTTGTGATCCGGCCAGTAATCGCCCGCCACGTCGTGGCTGGTGTCCGCGAGGAGCTTGCGGAACGCTTCGACGCGCTGCCAGGGCTCGGGGTAGAAGTCGTCGATTTTCTCCCCGCGAAGCCCCAGCCACATGGCGGCGGCGCCGGCAACATGCGCGGTCGCGTACGAGGTGCCGTCGCCTCTCTCGTAGGGTGCTTCGACCACCTCACCGTCCCGTGGGACGCTGTTCGCCCGCCTGATCTCGTCCGCCGGCGCCCAGATATCGATCGCGCGCTTGGCGATTCCCATTTCGTATCTGAACCACACGTTTTTGTCGGGCCTCACGCCGCCGACGCCGATGGTCCGCGCGAACTTGCCTGGATAGGTAACGCTGTCAATGATCTGGCCGCCTGCCGCGACGACGATGACGCCGGCTTCGTAGGCGTGATCGACCGCGACGCCCAAGTGGCGTTGGGAGAATGGACTGAGCAGCGGAAACCCGAGGCTCATCGAAATGATCTCGGCGCTGTTGACGTCGACCGCGTGGCGAATGGCGGAGGCGATGCGCTTCCGAGCCTTTTTCGACGCGATGACGACGTGGTTGATGGCGCGGTAGGGAATCGTCGGCACGCCCGGCGCAACGCCGGTCAGGGTTCCGGGAAGATCACCGCACAATACGCTTCCGATGCGCGTTCCGTGGCCCGGGGTTCCCTTGTAATCAAGCGGATCTTTCGGCCGTTGTCCCATCTCGATGAAGTTGACGCCATCTTCGACGCGTAGATTTTCGCTGCGACCGTCGTTCCAGGGCCCGAATACCGAATGCTCGGTGTAACCAGTATCGATCAGGGCGATCTCGACCTCTCCCCAGGCGATTTCGCCGTCGGTGCCGGGGCGTGTGGGCATCAGCGCCATCGCCTCTCTTGCCCGAACAAGTTCGAGATTCCAGGTTTTTGTGGACATGCTAGCCTCCTCGCTGCTGACAGAAGCCTTGAGCTGGGAAATTATAGGCTTGGCCGTCCGCTTGGGAAAGCAGGAGTGGGCAGTATGGGCAGAGAAATGAACTGCATCCGACACATGTGGTGACGGCCGGCCGGATTGCGGCCAGTTCCGATGTCGCAGTGTTCCCGGTCATCCATTTACCGGCGAGAAACTGCAAGGGCTCGTGTCGAGGCGGTAGCGGGCGTCGATCGGCCGGCCTCAGTAGCCACGCACGGCGATGCCCGGCAACTCACTCAGGGTAGGGTAGGCCGGGAACACCGCCGCCAGGGTTTCGAGAGTCGTTCCTCCGGCGATGGCCACGGCAACCGAGGCCAGGATCTCGGCGGCGCGATCGCCATAGGCGCTCCCCCCAAGCACGCGTCCGTCATCCGCATCGCAGAGGATCTTGACGAAGCCCGCGGTGGCGCCGGACAGGCGGGGTTTCAGAGCCTTGTCGAAGGCGGCCCGAAAGACCTTGACGGGCCGCCCGATCGCGGTCGCCTCGGACTCGCCGAGACCGACCACGGCGACTTGCGGGGCGGTATAGACGGCCTCGACGACCGTCTCCGGCCGGAATTCGGCCGTCTCCGCTGCCGATGCGTGGCGGGCGGCGATGCGGGCCTGGGACTGGCCGCGGTTGGCGATGAACGGCGGTCCGGTCACGTCGCCGGCCGCGTAGATGTGAGCTAGGCTGGTGCGGCCGAACGCATCCGTGGCGATGCCTTCCGCGGTGCAATCCACTCCCGTGGCGTCCAGCGCCAGGCCGGTCAGGTCGGCGCGCCGGCCGATCGCCAGGAAGGCGTGGCTTCCCGCCAGCGATCGCCCGTCTTTTAGCCTGACGCTTACCCCATCCGTCTGCGGACGCACCGACTCGACCGGTGCCGACTTCATCACCGTTACACCGCGCGCCGAGAGCGTCTGTTCCAGGGCGTCGGACAGATCCGGGTCGACGCGCGGCAGAATTTGCGGCAGGTCCGTGACCCAGGTGACATCTGCGCCCATGCGATTGAAGAAATAGACGAACTCGGCGCCGGTCACCCCGCCGCCGCCGACGATCATGTGTGCCGGCCATTCGGCCAGCTTACCGGCCAGCCGCGGAGCCAGGACGCGCTTTCCGTCCGGTTTGATGTCCGGCAGGAAAATCGGCACGGAGCCCGTTGCGATCACCGCCGTGTCGAAAGACATCGTCTCGGCGTCGGCGTCCTCGCGGCCCAACTCGACGCGGTGGGGATCGAGGAATCGGGCGGTGGCGGCGACGATCGCGACGCCACGGCTCTCCAGCAACGACCGATGGTGGCGGTGCCACGCCCGTGCCTGATCGGCGATCCGGTCGCGTAGCGACGCGAGATCCGGCTCGGGCGGCGCGCTGGCGAGGCCGAGGGCGGGGTTGTGCGTCGCCTCGCCCAGGTGGTCGGCAGCGGTCAGCAACACCTTGCTCGGCACCAGACTGTGCCAGTTCGCCCGGCCGCCGACGGGCTCGGAACTCACCAGAGTCACCCGTGCGCCGCAGCTCGCGGCCTCCAAGGCGGCGGTCATGCCGGCCGGCCCGCCACCGATTACGATCATCATTGTCATTTTTTGCTTGTCGTCCGTTTTCGAGGGTTCGTGTCCCGGACCCGCAAGCTTTCGGGCAGAGTGCGGAGAGGGGCCGAGTGATCAGAGGTGTGTTTATTGGTCGGCTTTATAAACCAGGGCGCGGTCGCGGGCCACCGCAACCGACGATCGCGAGCGTGGAATTTGCAGTGGCGAGTGTGGTATGTATAAGCAACTGTTAATTCTAAGATCTAACCCGGTTGGCACGGTCGACATGCGAGGGAATGGAATGCGGCGCTCTTGGTGCGTCGTCGTCTGTTGGGCGGTCGTTGCCGTACTGACTTCAGCCTGCGCGACAAAGACCTTTCAACAGATTCAAGCGCTCGAACGGGACGGCACACCGCTGCGCGTCGTGTTGATGCCGCTCGATGTTCAACTCTCCGAACTGACCGCGGCGGGACTGCACGAACCGAAAGCCGATTGGACGACCAGCGCCAGAGTCAACATCCTGGACGCGCTGGTCGAGGACCTTCGTGGGCACGGCGCCGAACTCACCGTTTACGTGGCGGGGCCGGGGGAACCCCAGGTTCGGCGGGAGCAGATCCAACTGGTCAAGTTGCACGAGGCCGTCGGCCAAGCCATCCTGGTGCACAAGTTCCAGCCCGCCTTGGAACTGCCCACCAAGAAAAACGCGTTCGACTGGTCGCTGGGGCCGAAAGTCGGTAGCCTGCGTGACGAATACGACGCCGACTATGCGTTGTTCGTGTTCGTGCGCGACAGCCACTCGAGCGGTGGACGGGTGGCCGCCGCCGTGCTCGTCGGCATTCTGTCGATGGGCCGCTACATTCTTCCGGGCGGCCAACAGTCGGGGTTCGCGTCGCTGGTGGACCTCGATACCGGCAACATCGTCTGGTTCAACCGGTTGCAGCGGGGCGCGGGTGATCTCAGGACGTTCGACGCCGCTCGGGGCTCGGTCTCGGTGCTGTTGACGGACTTCCCGAAATGAGGTCGCTGCGGTTTACCGGTGCTTTCCTGCTTGCCGCCTGCCTCTGCGCTTCCTGCGCCACCTACGAGCCGAGCGACCAGCTCTA
>JAUXFS010000208.1 GCA_030622775.1 Rhodospirillales bacterium
CCGCCGGTCGGGCCGCGCTTCGGCAGCTGACCGTGCGCGTCGCCCGGCTGGAAGGGAGCGTCGCGCAGTCGGCGGAGATGGCGGCGGTGGCGGCGCGGAACTCAACGGAGATCGCCGAGCGGGTCGGTGAACTGGCGGTGGTCGCGGAACGGATCGGTGAGCTGGAAATCAAGGCGCAGGCCGCGGCCGAAGGGGCCTCGGGAGCGGCGGCGGCGTCGCTGGCCGTCGGTCAACTCGCCCAGGCGCTGAAAGGAAGCGGCCCGTTCTCGGCGGAGTTGAATGCGGTCAAGGCGTTCGCCGTGGACGACGCGGCGATTGCCGCGTCGATTGCCGCACTGGAGCCGCGCGCGGCCGGCGGCGTGCCGACGGTGGCGGAGCTGCGGGCTCGGTTCCCGGCGGTCGCCGGAGCGGTGAGCCGGGCCGCCGCCAAGCTGGAGGGCGAGGGCTGGTTCGAGAATGCCGTCAACCGGGTGAGTTCGCTGGTCAGCGTGCGCCGGAAGGGCGAGGCGGCGGTTGCCGGCGGCGGCTCCGATGCCGCGCTCGCCGGTGCCGAGGGAGCGTTGGCCGCGGGTGATCTCGCCGCCGCCATTCAGGCGCTGGGGACTCTCGAGGCGCCGGCCGCCGATGCCGCCGCCGGCTGGCTCGGCGATGCTCGCGCCCGGCTGACCGCCGAGCGATTGTTCGCCACCCTGCAGGCGCGCGCAATATCCCTCCTGGCGGCGAGGGAGTAGCCCGATGATCCGCTGGCTGTTGTTTCTGGTGGCCCTGGGGCTCGCCACCTTCGGCGCCTACTGGCTGACCCTGAACTCGGGTTCGGTGACCCTGCGGTGGCTGGACTATCAGGTCGATACCTCCGTCGCGGTGCTGCTGGTGATCGTCCTTGCGGTGATGGCGGTGGTAGCGCTGGTCTACCGGTTCTGGCGGTCCCTGCGTCGCACGCCCCGCGCCTTTGGCCGGTGGCGGCGGGAGCGCCGGCGGGGACGCGGCTACGAGGCGTTGAGCCGCGGCCTGGTCGCGGTGGCCGCCGGCGATGCCGAAGTCGCCCGGCGCCAGGCCCGCCGTGCCGAGGCGCTGGTCCATGATGGGCCGCTGACGATGCTGTTGTCGGCGCAGGCGGCGCAACTGGATGGCGACGAGTCGGCGGCGGAGAAGTTCTTCACCGCCATGCGCGCGCGGCGCGAGACCGAATTCCTCGGCCTTCGCGGCCTGCTGATCCAGGCGATGAAGCGCCAGGACTGGAACCAGGCGCTGAAGCTGGCGCGGCGCGCCTATCTGTTGAGCCCGAAGAGCGAGTGGGTGGTGAAGACCCTCTACGATCTGCAGAAGCGGACCGGCAAGTGGGCCGACGCCGAGGTAACCCTGGGGGAATCGGTGAAGATGAAACTGATTCCCGCCGGCGACGCGGCCCACGAGCGGGCCGAAATGCAGTACCGCAAGAGCCTCGATAGCGAGGGCCGCGAGGCGCTCGATTGGGCACGCAAGGCCCACCGCTCGGACCCGACCCTGGTGGCCGCGGCGGTCCGTTTCGCCAAGCTGCTGGTCGCCGAGGGCAGTCTGCGCAAGGCGGCGTCGCTGATCGAGACGGTGTGGGAGCGGACCCCCGACCCCGAGCTCGCCGAGGCCTACTGGGCGGCGCGCAAGTGCGACGACGCGCTGAAGAAGATGCAGGCGGCCCAGCGGCTGGCGACCCACAATCCGAAGCACGAAGAGAGCCGCATCACCGTGGCGGTGGCGGCACTGGAGGCGCGGCTGTGGGGCGAAGCACGCGGCAACCTGGAGCCGATCGCCGGCAACGACGCCTCGCCCCGGGTGTGCCGGCTGATGGCCGAGTTGGAGGAAGCGGAGCACGGCGACCTGGCCCGC
Source organism: Rhodospirillales bacterium (assembly GCA_030622775.1). Lineage (GTDB taxonomy): Bacteria > Pseudomonadota > Alphaproteobacteria > Rhodospirillales > Defluviicoccaceae > JAUXFS01. The sequence goes on from JAUXFS010000208.1 coordinate 1,864, forward strand.
GCCCGCAACTGGCTGATGCGGGCGAGCGGTGACGAGCACGCCCCGCAGATGTCCTCGCCGGTGCCGCAGCTGACCGGTTCGTCCGAGTAGCCGCCGCCGCCATCACCGCCGCGCCCGGTTGACGGCGTTGCCGGGCAGCGGTAAAGAGGATCGCACCCGCCGCCTTAGCTCAGTTGGTAGAGCATCGCATTCGTAATGCGAGGGTCGCAAGTTCGAGTCTTGCAGGCGGCACCATCGTCCCCGGCGACAGCGCCCGGCCCGATGGATCTCCTTGCCCCGCCGCCGACACCCTTGGTTACCGACGTGGCCACGCGGCCGCGCCCGTGCGGGGCGGGGCTGGCCCGGCGCGGCGAATCGTGGCACAATGTTCGCCGCGTGAACCTTTTCGGAAGAATCTGGCGCTACCATGGCGCCGCCGCGTGGACGCTCCGAGGGGGGCGGCCGCGGGTCTTTCGAGCCGAGGGAAGGGTTTCCGGCGTGGGACGACGGAGGACATGGATTTCGATCCTGGCGGTTGCCGGGTTGGTGGCGAGCGCCGCGACCGCGGACGCCGCCCGAAAGGACGACGGCAACGGTGCGTGGCGGCTGTGCGCCGACGCCATCGCCACCCACGAGCGGACGCAGCGGATTCCCCGCCACCTGCTCGCCGCCATCGCCATCACCGAATCCGGCCGCTGGAACGCCGGCCGCGAGATCAAGGCCCCCTGGCCGTGGACGATCAATGCCGAAGGCGAGGGCCGGTTCTACGACACCAAGGCCCAGGCCGTCCGCGCCGTAAGCGAGCTCCGTGTCCGCGACGTCCGTAACATCGACGTCGGCTGCATGCAGATCAACCTGCTCCATCACCCCGACGCCTTCGCCGACCTGGATCAGGCGTTCGAGCCGGCGAGCAACGTCGGCTACGGCGCCCGCCACCTCAAGGCGCTGTTCGGCAAGACCCGCTCCTGGCAACAGGCGGCCGGCCGCTACCATTCGGCGACGCCCAAGCGCGCCCGCGCCTATCGGCTCAAGGTGGTCAAACTGTGGAACGAGCAGCGCCGGCTCGATCGCCTCGAGCGCCGGCGGACCGCCCGCCGCCGGGTGGTGGTGCCGGTCGACCGCAAGCGCACCGAGGCGCTCAACGCCTGGGGCCGGCGGATGGCGGCGAACAACCGCGCCATCGCCGCCGCGGCCGCGCCGCCGGCTCGGCTCACCGGTGACCGGTGGTCACGGGACGCGGCCCTCTTCGGCGGCCTCGTCGGGACCCTCCGCCAACGGCTCGACAGCGACCGCTCACCCGGGAACAGTGCCTTGGACCGGCGGCGGTCGTTCCCCGCCCCGATCCGGCCGGCGGTCGCAGGACCGCGCTTGCCGTTGGCGCCCGGCGATCCCCTTCCGAAGCGCTGAAAATAAGCCATGCGATAAATACTTTTCGGCCGGCCGGCCGCGTTGTGCTATCATTGAAACGAATCGGCTTCCAAAGTAAGATCAACAACGCTGGATCGGTTTTTGCTCGCTGTTATTCTTTTGGCCGACCAACCCAAATGGGTGTAGTTGCCCCTGGAGACGGAGAAACATTGCCGCGCCGCGGCTGACGAAATCGAGTCGAAGGATTCTCTATTGGATCGAAACGGAAAATGACTTAAGCGTGCCGTCACCGGCTGGATCCTGGATCTGGCCCTGGCCTGGGGCCCACTGAGCGGCGGGACCATTGATCGCTGGACAAGGAAGTCGGGAGACCACACATCAACACAACCGCCGCCGTGACGGGTGCGAACAACGGACGGCTGCAATTGCCCGGCGAGGGCAACAAGAAGATCATAAAAAGGACACGGAAATGGCAGGAGAAGATTCAGGGAACCTTAACATCGGGCTGGTGTCGACGGGTGTATGTTCGCCGATGCCGGGCTCCGGCAATAGGTGGGTTCTGTCGCCGAGGTTTCCATCAATGCGTGATCGTCTTCCCAAACACTGGCCGGATATCCTGGCGTTCGCCGCCGTCGGCTTCGCCTGGCTCGGGGTCACCGTCTACACGTTTTAATGCCGGCGCGCCCAAGATTGGGCTCGCCTGAATTCCCTCGGAGACCGGGCGCGGACATCCGCCCGCTCGGCTGTCCCGCCGCGGCGCGGCGAGGACGCTTTTGCCGCCGCCGCCAGCGGGTCTATACTCTCCCCCCGAGGGTGACGACCAACCCAGGTTGGTAGATGGGGGGCGAAGCCATGGAAGACGTGACGGTCCGCATCGACGACATCTACGTCCCGGTCAAGCGGCGCAAGGACCTCGACCCGGCGCGGGTCGACGCGCTGGCCGAGAGCATCCTCGAACAGGGCCAGAAGGCGCCGATCCTGGTCCGCAAGGACGAAGACCGCCTGGTGCTGGTCGAAGGCCTGCACCGGCTCGAGGCCTGCAAGGCCCTCGGCGAGCAAACGATCACCGCGCTCTACGTCCAGGCACGGCAGCACTGATGCCGGCGCAGCGAGGACAGACAGGCGGACGGAGGTCCACGCCCGGCGATTGAGGGACTGGGCGCATTGCGGCCAGAGGCGAGTCCGGTCATCGGCTCGCCGGTAGCACTTTCCCAACAGCCCCTGAGTGGTCAGGCCTTCGGCCAGGGCCAGCGCCAGCACCTCGCGAAGCGCCCGCTCCGGCGTTTCGGCATCGGTCAGGTTCGGCAGGGTGGCGATCATTTCGAAGCGCGTCGTCGTGTCGGCGCCCCACGTCGCGCAGATTCTTCCAGTCCATGCCGCCGAGAGTAACCCCGGCCCGCGCCGACTTCAGCCCCGCGATCGCCGCGTCGATGCGCGCCCGCTCGGCGGCGGCGGCCGGAACCAGCCGGGCGATCGCCTTGCCGTGCCGGGTGATCAGCACCTCCTCGCCGCCGGCGACACGCTCCAGCAGCGCCGAAAGATGGGTCTTGGCCTCGAACGTCCCGACCGTGATCATACCGCCTTGCCTTTCAACCAGAATTTCAAACTGGTTTATCGTTCAGGTTTGTTTTCGTCCAGCGGGACGACCGCCGTCTGGCAAGG
>JAUXFS010000476.1 GCA_030622775.1 Rhodospirillales bacterium
GCGCCGCCGTCTACGTGGCAAACGCTGACCGGTTGCGGGCGCGGCTCGACCGGCTGAACGCGGCGCTCGCCGCCGAACTGGCGCCGGTCGCCGGCCGCCGCTATGTAGTGTTCCACGACGCTTACCGCTATTTCGAGAAGCGTTACCGGCTCGCGCCGGTCGGCGCGATCACCGTCAACCCGGCACGCCAGCCGGGCGCCCGGACGCTGCGCGCGATCCGCGAAAAGATCATCGCCCTCGGAGCGACCTGCGTATTCAGCGAGCCCCAGTTCAAACCGGCGCTGATCGCCGCCGTCGTCGAGGGAACGCCGGCGAGGCCCGCCGTCCTCGATCCCCTCGGCGCCGATCTCGAGCCCGGCGCCGACGCCTACTTCACCCTGATGCGCGACCTGGCGAATTCGCTCGAGGACTGCCTGGCGCGTACCGATTAATACCAGCGAGCCGGTGAAGGGGTCTTCATCGGCTTGCTGGCAAGCGCAAGTGCGCGCCCGCAGCGCAGCGAGGATAGCCAAGCGGACGGATGTCCGCGCCCGGCGCCTGAGGGAATTCAGGCGAGCCCGGTCATGGGCTCGCCGGTATCACGTCGTCTTTTGCTTCAGCACCGAGGTCAGGTCTTCGACCCGGCCGCCGTTGGAGCGCAGGGTCGAGGCGAACTCCTGGCGCTGGGTCTGGGCCATGCTGAGGCCTTCCACCACCAGGTCGATGACGACGAACCGGCCATTGCGGTCGCGCATGCGCCAGACGGTGGTGATCGGGTCGGCGCCGCCCCGGCGGATCCGGGTCTCCACCAGCACGTCGCCGGTTCCGCTCGCCTTGGCGCCGACGACCTCGAACCCCTGGATCTCCCGGGCGCCGCCGAGCAGCGAGGCATAGCGGGCGAGAATGTATTCGGCGAAAGCGTCCTCGTAGGCGCGGCGGACCTCGGGCGTCGCCTTCTTCCAATACCGGCCGAGCATGAAACGGGCGAGAAGCGGGATATCCAGCTCCCGGGCGAGCATTTCCCGGAAGCGCCGTTGGCGGGTCTCCCGAGACATCGACGCATCCGACAGCACCGCCATCGCCTCGGCGCCCAGGGTGTCGATCTGTTCGGCGGCGGGATGTTCGAACCGGGTTCTTTCCGAAGCGGGTTCCAGCTCGACCCATTCTATGGTCGCCGGGCTTGCGGACAGGGCCAGAAGCTTGGGAGAATCGTTGGCCTGGCCGGAACATCCCCCAAGAATCAGGAGGCCCGGTCCGGCAACGGCGAAAACGCGAATGAAGGATCCAAGTCGTGGGAGCATTGTTCTATCCTGCTGGAATGGCCGGCCGGCGGGCCGCGCGGATCAGGGGTGAAGACCTTCCGCCCCCATAACGGGACGGACAGCAGGCTACTGAACCGCGAATTCGGCGAAGGCGCAGTGACGGGAATCACAACACCCCCGCCGCAGATCACCCCGAGGTCATCCCGAGGTCATCCCGAGTTCATCGCGGCGTAGTCGACGGGCTTGTGCCGATCGATGGCGCCGGAGACCGACGGCATCGGATACTTCAGCCCGGTGCCACAGTTGAACAGCACCACCCGATCCCCCGCTCCGATCCGCCCCTCTTTCCGCGCTTTGATGAAAGCCGCATGGGTCGCGGCGCCTTCCGGCCCCATCAGAAGCCCTTCCGCGCCCGCCATCTCCCGCTGGGCTTCCTCGATGGCGGCGTCGGTAACGGCGATGGCGAAACCGCTGCTTTCCCTCACCGCCTTCAGAATGAGGAAATCGCCGATCGCGGCGGGTACCCGGATCCCCGGTGCGATGGTGTGAGCTCCCTCCCACGGCTCGGCGTGGTCCGCGCCGGTTTCGTACGCCCTGACGATCGGCGCGCACCCCTCCGCCTGAACGGCGACCATCCTCGGCATCTCGCCTTCGAGCCACCCGATCGCCCGCAACTCGGCGAAAACTTTCCACATGCCGATGAGACCGGTGCCGCCGCCGGTGGGGTAGAAGATCACGTCGGGCAGACGCCAGCCCATCTGCTCGGCCAGTTCCAGCCCCATGGTCTTCTTGCCCTCGATACGGTACGGCTCCTTCAGGGTGGACGCGTCGAACCAGCCCATCGCTTCCTTGCCCTCGCCGACGATCCGTCCGCAGTCGTTGATCAGGCCGTTGACCCGCCAGATCCTCGCGCCCTGCAACGCGGTCTCGCGAACGTTCACCTCGGGGGTATCGTCGGGACAGAAGACGAAGGATTCGATCCCGGCTCGCGTGCAATACGCGGCAAGGGCGGCGCCGGCGTTGCCGGCGGTGGGCATCGCCATTCGCGTCACCCCCAGTTCCCTGGCCATGCTCACCGCGACGGCGAGCCCGCGCGCCTTGAACGAGCCGGTCGGCAGGCGGCCTTCGTCCTTGACCCACAACGCGCCGGCGCCGTGCCGGGCGGCGAGCCGGGAAGCGGGGATCAGCGGCGTCATCGTCTCGCCGAGCGAGACGATGCTCGCGGCATGGCGAACCGGGAGAAACTCGCGGTAGCGCCACATGTCCGCCGGCCGCCTCGCCAGCCGCTCCTTCGACAACGCGCGAGCGACCCCGTCGAGGTCGTAGCGGACGAGCAACGGCTTGCCGGCCGCCGACAGGCCGTGGAGGCGATCCGGATCGACCCGATCGCCCGTTCCGCCGCATTCCAGATGGGTCACGAACGTGGGGCGTTCCTCGGTGAGATTGGCGTTGCACGGCAAGATCATTTGGATCGCTCCTGTGTTTGGGTCCCGTCCGCTATCGAATTTCCGCGAACCCTACCAGAGTAGGCAGGTAGGGCGCCGCCGGCCAATAGGCTAACAACAAGATCGACTGGCATAGGTGTTGTTAGAGCTTCAGGGGGAAGACTCGATGATGGCGTCCTACGAAATAGGCC
>JAUXFS010000292.1 GCA_030622775.1 Rhodospirillales bacterium
CGAACTTCTTGACCACCTCCTCGTCGTACGCGATCGGGGCGCGCGCCTCACCGGCGGCTGCGATTGCTGCGCTCATAGCCTACTCCCGCTCACAACAGATGCGGGAGACAGTCCGGAGTCTTCCGCAATTTCCATCACCCATTTCTCAAATTCCACCCGCGAGGCGGCTGACAAACCGGCGTTTATGCCGCAACGCAACAACCCTACCGCACTGCAAAAACCCGCCTCATGTTATTTCCCGACCCGAGCGAAGTCAACCGCGAGTCCTCGGGAAACGCCCCGTTCGACGGGTGTTTCGCCGACGATCCGTTCGCGTGCCGCTGCTTTGCAGCATACGCGAATTGTTGTGTCGCCGATCCTCGGTTGGTTTAGGTTGAGCCGGCACGCCTGTTGTTGGCGCAAACATTTGAGAGTCAGAGGTTCACAACGGTCATGACCACGCCGCTACCCCGCGTGTTTCTTCAGCACGGCCGCGACCGCCGGGTCGTCGAGGGCCATCCCTGGGCGTACTCGAACGAAATACGCATGGACGCGGAAACGAAGGCGTTGCCGCCGGGCACGGTGGTGACGCTGCATCGGGTCGACGGCAAGCCCCTGGGCATCGGGTCGTTCAATCCACACGCACTGATCTCCTTTCGCCTGTTCGACCGCGATCCGCGCGCGACGATCGACGAAGGCTTTTTTGTCTGCCGGCTGAGACGGGCTTTGGACCTCAGACGACGGTTTTTCGATCGCCCGTTCTACCGCGTGATCCACGCGGAGGCCGATGCCCTGCCGGGGCTGATCGCCGATCTGTTCGGTGACGTTGTCGTTCTGCAGTTGAACACCGCCGGCATGGAGTCCCTGACCCCGACGCTGCTGGCGGCTCTCGACGAGACGCTGGCGCCCGAGGCGATCGTCCTTCGCAACGATTCGCGAATGCGCGCCTCGGAAGGGCTGGGCAGCGAGGTCGTCGTCGCCAAGGGCCAAGTCGGCGAGACCATCGAAGTGCGGGAGGGCGATCTTGTTTTCGCCGCCGATGTCGTTTCGGGACAAAAGACCGGATGGTACTTCGATCAGCGCGAAAACCGCGCGGTCGTCTCCCCGTTGGCCGCCGGCGGGCGGATGCTCGTCGTTTTCTTTTTCAGCGGCGGCTTCGCGGTCTTGGCGGCATGCCGCGGCGCGATCGAGGTGGTCGGCCTTGATTCTTCAGAAGCCGCGCTCGGCCTGGCCCGCCGTGCGGCGAAAATCAATCGTGTCGACGATATTTGCCAATTCCGCCGCGCGGATGCCTTCGAGGAACTTCAACGCCTGGCGAAAACCGGCGAGCGGTTCCAGGTCGTCGTGGCCGATCCGCCGCCGTTCGTCAAATCGCGCAAGGAACTGGGCAGCGGTCTCAAGGGCTATCGCAAGCTGGCCCGCCTGGCCGCGACACTGGTCGAGCCCGGCGGCTTCCTGTTCGTCGCCTCGTGCTCCCACAACGTCGAACCGGGACCGTTCGCCGCCGAGGTGGTCAAAGGGCTCGCCGCGGCCGGGCGCACCGGCCGCATCGTGCGTTCCGCCGGCGCCGGCCCCGACCACCCGATCCACACCCACCTGCCCGAGACGGCGTACCTGAAGTCGCTGCTGGTGCACGTGGATTGAGGATTTTTCCATCGACCGCACGCCTTTGGGAGTCGCCCCACCCCATCTGAGGAACTAGTATTGGCGGGCCGCCATGAACTAGCCGGCCTTCGCGCCCGGAAACTCGGCCGGGAACCGCATCATCGGGGAGCGCGTCGGGGCAACGATGAACGAACAGCCCTACCTGCATGAAGTGCTGATCCTTCTGGTGGCGCTGCTCGTTTTCGTTCCGTTGTTTCAGCGGCTGCGGTTCGGCGCGATGCTGGGATACCTCACGGCGGGGGTGGTGATCGGACCGTCGGTTCTCGGTCTCGTCGGCAGCGGGGACGAAACCAAGGCGCTGGCCGAGCTCGGCGTGGTGCTGCTGCTCTTTTCCGTCGGCCTGGAGATCAGCCCCGAACGCCTGCGCCTGTTCGGGCGTCGGACCTACGGCCTCGCCATTACCCAGGTGGTGGTGACGACCCTGGTCTTTGCCGGCTGCGCCCGGCTGGCGGGGCTGGAAGCGACGAGTGCCCTGGTGGTCGGCGGCGCCCTCGCATTGTCGTCGACGGCGGTGGTGCTCGAGCTGTTGAAAGAGCGGGGCAGGATGACCGGCCAGCTAGGCCGCACGGCGATCGCCATCCTTCTGGTCCAGGACTTCGCCGTCGCACCCATGCTCGTCTTCGTCAACACCGCCGGCGAATCCGGCGACAAGTTGGTTGGAGCGCTCGGCATCAGCGCGGTGAAGTTCTTCATAACCGTGACCCTGCTCCTGCTCGCCGAACGGGTCATCCTCAGGCCGCTTCTGCGGCTGGCCGCGAGTGCCGGTGCGCCGGAGGTGTTCACCGGCGCCACCCTGCTTCTGGTGCTGGGTGCGGGTTGGGCCACCGACCAGGCCGGTTTGTCGATGGCGCTCGGCGCTTTTCTCGCCGGGATCATGGTCGCCGACACCGAGTTCCGCCATCAGGTGCATGCGGACATTCAGCCGTTTCGCGGTCTCTTGCTCGGGCTGTTCTTCATCACCGTCGGCATGACCCTGGACATCGGTTACGCCAGCCAACGGGCGGGAACGCTGGCCCTGATGGTCGTTGGGCTGGTCGCGATCAAGGCGGTGCTGCTCGCGGGTCTGGCGGCCCTGTTCGGGGTGCCGAGGGATCGCGCCCTGTCGCTGGGAGGATATCTCTCCCAGGGCAGCGAATTCGCGTTCGTGTTGCTGGCCTTGGCCGCCCACCGGGGCCTGATCGTCACCGAGCAGGCACAACTGCTCACCGTCGCCGTCGGTATCTCGATGGCGGTGACCCCGATCGGCGTCTTGATCGTCCGCCGGATGCTGTCGGCCCGGGAGCGGGAAGCACCCTCGTTGCTCGGCAATCTGGAGCAGGAGCGCAGCGAGATCAGCGGCCATGTCGTTATCGCCGGGTTCGGGCAAGTGGGGATGGCGGTGGCCCGGTATCTGGCGGGCGAGCACATCCCGGTGCTGATCCTCGACCTTTCGACGCGACGGGTAACGGCGAGCCGCGCCCGCGGACTGCCCGTTTTTTACGGCAACGCCGCGCGAATCGACGTGCTCCGTGCCGCCCACTTGGACCGCGCCCACGCGCTGGTCGTGGCAATGCCGGAATCGGCGACGGCGGAACAGGTCACGACCGTGGCGCGGCAATCGTTCGGGGATCTCCGGATTTTCACCCGGGTCCATGACGAGGAATGGGTGCGGAAGGTGCAACAGGCGGGCGCCAACGCCGTCGTCCCCGACGGACTGACGACGGCGCTGGACCTGGCCGAAAGGGTCATGCTGTTCTATCGACCCGAGGACACGGAATAGGCGTGGCTTTTGTGCAACAGTTCCCGGCCGCTTGCAGGACAGCACACGAAAATAGGTGCTTCCGGCGCTCAGCCCTTCTATATGTTGTGGCTACGAGGTGCGCGGCGACAACCTAGATCTGATTTTTTTGTTGCAACAAAGTTTGCGATCGACTATTAACGGACCCATCTCTTGGAGCGGGTGTGTTGTTGTTAAATTGCGGCAACTAAAGCTCGCTTTTATTTGTTTTGTTGCTGAATATTTTAACTTTAAGTATTTTTCGTTAACACTATTTGGTCTTCATTAATCACTTTCAGCAATTGTTTTTAATGTTAAGCAAAAGAGGCTCCGACCATGACAATGCCGGAAGCAGAAATCCGTCCCGCGATTGAGCAAGTGCCGCTTTCCGCCAAGGCGCTTGTGGCAACCCGTGCTCTGGTGTTTCCGGGACAGGGGTCGCAAACCGTGGGAATGGGTCGTGAGTTGGCCGAGGCGTATTCCGTCGCCCGCGAGGTGTTCGAGGAAGTCGACGACGCCCTCGGGCAAAACCTCTCCAAAATCATGGCCGAAGGCCCCGAGAGCGAACTGACTCTGACGGAAAATGCCCAACCGGCGCTGATGGCGGTCAGCATGGCCGGCCTGCGGGTTTTGCAGCAGGAGCGC
>JAUXFS010000272.1 GCA_030622775.1 Rhodospirillales bacterium
CGGGCCAAGGCCAAGGGGCTGAAGGTCAGTTGCGATACCGCGCCGCCCTATTTCGCGCTCAACGAGAACGCGGTCGGCGACTACCGGACGTTCGCCAAGCTGTCGCCGCCGCTGCGTGACGAGGACGACCGGCTGGCGGTGATCCAGGGCCTGCTCGACGGCACCATCGACGCCATCGCTTCCGACCATGCCCCCGAGGACGAGGACGCCAAGCGGCTGCCGTTCGCCCAGGCGGCTTTCGGCGGCATCGGATTGGAGACGTTGCTGGCGGTGTCCCTCGAGCTGGTTCACAACGGCTACATGGCGTTGCCGGACGTGCTCGGGCTGCTCACCCACAAGCCGGCGGACCTGTTGGGACTCCGCGCCGGGCGGCTGGCCACGGGGGAACCCGCCGACCTGACCCTGTTCGATCCGGAACGCGCCTGGCGGGTGCGGGAGCACGAACTCCACAGCAAATCCAAGAACACACCCTTCGATTATCGGCCGGTGCAGGGGCGGGTGTTGCTGACCGTCGTCGATGGCCGCCGGGTGTTCACGTTGGACGGCTGAACGATGCCCGAAGCAGCCGAAGGAATCACCGTCCTTCACCAGCTTTCTGCGGTCGTCGGCTATGTTCTCGGCTCGATCCCGTTCGGCCTGCTGCTCACCCGGATGACCGGCAAGGGCGACATCCGCGATATCGGCTCGGGCAACATCGGCGCGACCAACGTGCTGCGCACCGGCTCCAAGGGCCTGGCGGCGCTGACCCTGCTGCTCGACGGCGGCAAGGGCGCCGTGGCGGCGTTGGTGATGGGCCAGTGGGGATCGGACTACGCGTTGCTCGCCGGCCTGTTCGCCGTCGTCGGTCACGATTTCCCGGTATGGCTCAGGTTCCAGGGCGGCAAGGGGGTGGCGACGACGGTCGGGGTGCTGCTCGCCCTCGCCTGGCCGGTGGGACTGATCAGCTGCGGCGTCTGGCTGGCGACGGCGCTGGTTTTCCGCACCTCGTCGCTGGCGGCGCTGGTCGCGCTCGCCGCCTCGCCGTTCCTGATGGTATGGCTCGCCGATGGAAACCGGGCGGTGATCGCGGCGCTGCTGGCGCTGCTCGCCTTCGGCCGCCACCACGCCAATATCCGCCGGCTGCTCAAGGGAGAGGAACCGAGGATCGGCGGCGGCAAGTAATCCGGGCTAGTCCGCGGCAGCTATTCCACGGTCCGGGCCTCGACCAGAAGATCGGCGACCTCGCGCACCGCGCCCAAGCCCCCCGGCAACGAAGTGACGATGTCGACCTCGCGCAGAACGGCGGGATGGGAATCCACCGGCGCGATGCCGACGCCCGACGCCCGGATGCAGGTCAGGTCGTTGACGTCGTTGCCCATGAACGCCACCTCATCCATGGCGATTCCGAGTTCGGCGGCGATGCCTTCGAGCACCGGGAGCTTCTCGCCGACGCCCTGGACGCAGCGGAGCTTCAACTTGTTGCAGCGGGCGGTGACCACCGGGTTGCCTTCCTTGGAGATGACGACGACAGGAAGACCCACCGCCCGCAACAGGTCCATGCCCATGCCGTCGCCGCGGCTGCACAGCACCGCCTCGCGGCCGTCCTCGAGGACGATCACCCGGTTGTCGCTCATCACCCCGTCGAAATCGAGGGCGAGCAGGCGGACGCGCCGCAGCCGCTCGATCCCCCGCCCGGTCCACAGCCGGCGGTGCAGCGCCTCGCCCACGTGCCAGTCGTCCTCGCCAGCCAGCCGAAGACCGTACGCCGAGGGGATTTCGTGGAGAACGATCCGCCCGCCGAGCAGGCTTCCCGATTGCCGCAGATCGGCGGTCCGCGTCACCGTGATCGAGCCGTTCTCCGCATACCGGGGTTCCCGGCCCGCCGCCGCGCCGTCGTCGACCGGCCGCGCCACGCCATTTTCGTCCTCGGCCCACAGGGTACCCGGAGAGCGGTGGACGGAAACCAGGGAGTCGCCGTCACGGTCGAGCAGGTGGTCGATGGCGCCGTCGATCATCTCCGGGGTGCGCAGCGGGCAGGCCGGTGGCAGCAGCACGGTGAACGCGGGCGAGGCGCCGTGCCGGCGTTCGATTTCGTCGAGGGTGCGCAACAGCAGCGGTTCGGGCGATCCGCCGTCCGTTCCCGGCCGGATCGGACCGGTGACCACCTCCGCCCCCCAGTCGCCGGCGATCCGCGCGATCTCGCCGTCGTCGGTGGCGACGACCGTGCGGCCGACCCGCGAGGATGCGCGCGCCTGCTCGATGGAATGGGTGATCAACGGCCGTCCGGCGAACGGACGCGCGGCCCCGCCGGGAACGTCCGTCGATCCGCTCGTTGCTGGAATTATGGCGACAACGTCCATCGGTCTTCACCTCCTGTGGTCGACGATCGGGCCGTCCCGAAGAAAAATCGTCCCCTGGAAGCCGGAAAACGCACCCCGGCGCGCGGGACGGCCTTGAAAATGATGCGGGGCGCATAGAACCAGGACACCGGAGGGGCGTCAACCGGCCCGTAGGGACTGTTGGGCGATGTTTATCGGGCGCCGGATCACAAAACCGCTGGCGGACCGTGGACGGCCGTTGAATAATGGCGCCAAACAAGGGAGCACCATGTCCGAAACCGATACCGAAACCGCCATCGTCGTCAAGGACCTGACCATCTCCTATGGCGACTTCCTGATCCAGAAGGACCTGAACTTCACCGTCAAGCGCGGCGAGATCTTCATCATCATGGGCGGCAGCGGCTGCGGCAAGACCACGGTGATGCGCTGTCTCACCGGCCTCAAGGAACCGGCCCGGGGCCAGGTGTTCCTCGACGGCGTCAGCTTCTGGGAAGCCGAGGAGGACGAGCGCGAGCGCATGGCGCGCCGGCTCGGCATCGTCTACCAGCAGGGCGCGCTGTGGAGCTCGATGACCCTGGCCGAGAACGTCGCCCTGCCGCTCGGCGAGTATACCGACCTCGGCCCCAAGGACATCCGCGACCTCGCGACGCTCAAGCTGGCGCTGGTCGGGCTCGCCGGCTTCGAGGACTACTACCCGTCGGAGATCAGCGGCGGCATGCGCAAGCGCGTCGGCATCGCCCGGGCGCTCGCCCTCGACCCGGAGCTCCTGTTCTTCGACGAGCCTTCCGCCGGCCTCGACCCGATCACCTCGTCGCGGCTCGACGACCTCATCGCCGAGCTTCGCGACAACCTCGGCACCACCATGGTGATGGTCACCCACGAGTTGCCGAGCATCTTCGCCATCGGCGACGATTCGGTGTTTCTCGACCCCGACACCAAAACGATGATCGCCGAAGGGGACCCCAAGCGCCTGCTCGAGGAGTGCCGGGACCCGAGGGTGCACGCTTTTCTCACCCGCGGCGGCAAGGAAACCTTCGGCCAGACCACGAGCAAATGACCAGTTCGCAGTTGCTGATGCCCCTGTGGGTCGGCCTGGGCAGTGCGCTCGGCGGCGTCTTTCGCTACTGGTGCTCCGGCTTCATCGCCGAGCGCATCGGCGAGACCTTCCCCTGGGGGACGCTGTTCGTCAACGTCCTCGGGTCGCTGCTGATCGGGGCGTTCGCCACCGTCACCGCCCCGGACGGCCGGCTGTTCGTCGGCGCCGAAACCCGGATGTTCTTCATGCTAGGCGTGTTCGGCGGGTTCACCACCTTCTCGTCGTTCAGCCTGCAGACCCTCAACCTGATCCGGGACGGCGAGTGGCTGTACGTCTCCGGCTACATCGTCGGCTCCGTCGTCCTTTGCCTTGTCGGCGTCTGGCTCGGCCACATGCTCGGCATGGCCTACAACCGCTAGCGAGGCCCCACAATGCAGATCTCCGAAGACGCCGTCCTGCTCCGGATCTTCATCGGCGAGGGCGACCGCCACCATCACCGGCCGCTGTACGAGGCGATCGTCACCCGGGCGCGGGAAATGCACCTCGCCGGCGCGACGGTGCTGAGGGGCCCCATGGGGTTCGGCCACGGCGCCCACCTGCACACCGCCAAGATCCTCCGCCTCTCCGAGGACCTGCCGGTGGTGATCGAGATCGTCGACACCGAGGACCGGATCCGCGCCTTCGTCGAGGAGATCGAGCCGATGGTCGACAGCGGCCTGATCACCCTCGAGAAGGCGACGGTGATCCGCTACGGCAAGAAGGGCAGCTAAGTTGATACCGGCGAGCCCGTAACCGGACTCACCTGAATTCCCTCAGGTGCCGGGCGCGGACGTTCGTCCGCTTGGCTATCCTCGCCGCGCTGCGGGCGC
>JAUXFS010000211.1 GCA_030622775.1 Rhodospirillales bacterium
ACGGTTCGGCATAGTCGAAGCCGCCGGCGTCGACCACCCTGCGAACCAGCGAGAAGCCGTTGGAATGGAGGCCGCTGGAAGCGAGGCCGAGGATCACGTCCCCTTCGGCGGCGGTCTCGCCGGTGAGGATCCGACCGCGCTCCGCGGCGCCGACGGCGAAACCGGCGAGGTCGTAGTCGCCGGCGGCATACAGGCCCGGCATTTCCGCCGTCTCGCCGCCGATCAACGCGCAGCCGGCTTGGCGGCAGCCCTCGGCGATGCCGGCGACGATCGCCCGCCCGGCCTCCACGGCCAGTTTTCCGGTGGCGTAGTAGTCGAGAAAAAACAACGGCTCGGCGCCCTGAACCACCAGGTCGTTGACGCACATGGCGACCAGATCGATACCGACCGTATCGTGCTTGCCGGCGGCGATCGCCACTTTCAGCTTGGTGCCGACGCCGTCGGTCGCGGCGACCAGGATCGGGTCGTTGAAACCGGCCGCGGCCGGATCGAACAGGGCGCCGAACCCGCCGAGGCCGGCGACGACGCCTTTTCGTTCGGTCGACCGGGCCAGCGGCTTGATCGCCTCGACCAGAGCCGCGCCGGCATCGATGTCGACGCCGGCCCCTTTGTAGCTCATACCAACGCTCACCGATGGCGACCCATCGTCGAGCGTTCGCGACGCGCCGCGTGGGCGGCAAGCACGATCACAGTGGGTCACTACAGGTGAGCGTTGGTATGTGGCCGCTAATCTCTTCCTCCCGCCGCGTGACGTGGTACATTTGGGCGCCAACGGCGCGAGAATACTTCATTCGGGGCAGCATGCAATGATCCATCTCTGCCGGCCGGCCGTGTACCGCCGAGCCGTAGCGATCGCCCTTCTGACGATGGTGATCGCCTTCCCTACCGTCGTCGAGGCGGCGGCGTCGGACGTGTTCGAGGTGAGGGGCGTGGAAGTCGACGTCACCGCGAAGACCGCCGCCGCCGCCCGCGAACAGGCGCGGGCCGAGGGGGAAGCCAAGGCTTTTCGCCTGTTGATCGAACGGCTGACGCTGCCCGCCGACCGGGAGCTGCTGCCGGAGCTGACCCGTCAGGAGATTTCGTCGCTGGTGAAGGATTTTTCGGTGGCGGAGGAAAAGGCCTCCACCGTTCGCTACCTCGCCAGCCTCGATTACACCTTCAAGGCGGACAAGGTGCGCCGGTTGCTGATCGATAGCGGTGTCCCGTACGCGGCGACCCGTTCGAAGCCGATCCTGGTCCTTCCGGTTTACCAGTCGGCCGGCGCCCTGATCCTGTGGGACGACCCCAACCCGTGGCGCGACGCGTGGGCGGCGCGGCCGCAATGGGTCGGGCTGGTGCCGACGGTCGTCCCGCTCGGTGACCTGGCCGATATCGCCGACATCGGCGCGCAACAGGCGGTGGAAGGGGATACGTCGCGGCTCGCCGCCCTGGCCCGGCGCTACGGGACCGGCGACACCCTGGTCGCCCTTGCGGTTCAACGGAACCCCGCCGCGGCCGGACCGCCGGGGCTCGAGGTCTCGGTTGGACGCTACCGCGCCGAAGGAAGGGTTCAAACCCTGGTGCGGACGTTCAGGGCGCGGGAGGGGGAGAGCGCGGAAGCCGTATTCGAGCGGGTCGTCGCCGCCATTACCGGGCAAATGGAAAACGACTGGAAGCAGGAAAACCTGTTGCGGTTCGATCGGCCGTCGGTGGCGGCGGTCACGGTGCGGATCGCGGTGCTCGGCGACTGGCTGGCGGTGCGGCGGCGGCTCGACAACGTTGCCGTTCTTCAGCGGGTCGATCTGGTTTTGCTGTCCCGCGATCAGGCACGGGTCAACCTCTACTATGCCGGCACCCCGCGTCAGCTGTTGGTTGCCCTCGAACAGGCCGACCTGAGCCTCGCCCAGGAGGGCGCCGAATGGGTCCTGGGGCTGACGTCGGCTGTTGCGCCGAATGAGTCCTGAGAGTCCGCACTCCGAGGGTTCGCGGGCGATGAGTCCCGAGCGGCGGTTCGGCCTGTGGCTCCTGGTTTTGCTGGGCGCCGGCGCGCTGATTTACCTGCTTCGCGGCGTCTTGCTTCCCTTCGCCGTCGGGATGGCGGTCGGGTATCTCCTGGATCCGTTGGCCGATCGGCTGGAGGCCTTGAAGTGCCCGCGGGGCGTCGCGGCGGCCGTCATTCTCGGCGCCTTCTTCGTCGGTGTCGTTGCCGTCCTGGTGGTGTTGGCGCCGGTTCTTCAGGCGCAGGTGACCGGCTTTGTCGCCCGAGTGCCCGCGTACATGGAAAGCCTGCGGGCGTTGGTCGAACCGATCATCGCGCAATTCAAGGCGCAGTTGACCGAGGCCCAGATCGAGCGGTTGCGCGAGGCCGCCGGCGGCCATGCCGGCGATATCGTCGGCTGGCTCGGCGCACTCGTCGGCGATCTGTTCTCCGGTGGGGCGGCGGTTCTCAACGTGCTGTCGCTTATCGTCATCATGCCGGTGGTCGCGTTCTTCCTTCTTCGCGACTGGGACCGGATCATCGCCGCGCTGGACGCGTTGCTTCCCCGCGGAGCGGCCGAGACCGTCCGAGAACAGTTCCGTGAGATTGACAACCGTCTTTCCGGGTTCGTTCGCGGCCAGGCGATCGTCTGTCTGGTCCTCGGCACCTGGTACGCGGCCGGCCTGTCGTTGGTCGGACTGGACTTCGGGCTGCTGGTCGGGATCGGCGCCGGTCTGATCTCCTTTATCCCCTATTTCGGCACCGCGGTCGGCCTCGGGGTCGGGCTGGGCCTTGCCCTCGCCCAGTTCGGCGAGTGGCTGCCGATCGCCCTGGTGGCCGCGGTGTTTGTCGGTGGGCAGACGCTGGAGGGCTTCGTGCTCACCCCCAACCTGGTCGGCGAACGGGTGGGGCTGCATCCGGTCTGGGTCCTGTTCGCGCTGATGGCCGGCGGCGGACTGATGGGGTTCACCGGCGTGGTGCTGGCGGTACCGGCGGCGGCGGCGATCGGCGTGATCGTCCGGTTTGCCATCGAACGCTATCTGCAAAGCCCCCTCTACCGGGGCGCGGGCGATGACGCGAACCGAGAGAATCGCGGGACCGGCGCCGCGGGTGAGCCGTGAGCGGGCATCGGCAACTCCCCCTCGATTTCGAGCACCGCCCCTCGTTGACGGGCGAGAACTTCCTGGTCGCCGAAAGCAACCGGGAAGCGGTCGTCTGGCTCGATCGCTGGCCCGACTGGCCGACCCCGGCGCTGGTGATCTACGGACCGGCCGGGTGCGGCAAGACCCATCTGGCGCAGGTGTTCCTGGCCCGTAGCGGCGGCCGCAAGTTCTCGATACTGGACCTGTCCGCGGATCAACCGCGAGATCTGATCGAGGACGTTCCCGCGTGCGTGGTCGAAGACGCCGAACGGTTTCTCGAGGCGGGGCTGGAGAGCGCCTTGCTGCACCTCTACAACGCCCTCAAGGAAGCCGGCGGGCAGATGTTGCTGACATCTCGTCATCCGCCCTCCCGATGGCCCGCGCACCTTGCCGATCTGCGGTCACGGCTCAATACCGCCACCGCGGTCCGCATCGGTCCCCCCGACGACGCACTGATGCAGGCGGTCGTGGTCAAGCTGTTCGCCGACCGCCAGCTCAAGGTCGACCAAAAGGTGGTGACGTTCATGCTGGCGCGGATGGAACGGTCGTTCGAAGCCGCTCGCGAACTGGTCGCGAGCATCGATGAAGCGGCGCTGAAGGAGCGGCGCAGAATAACCGTGCATCTCGTCCGCGAGGTTCTCGAGGCACGGGAGACGACCGAAGGAACGGACGAGCCATCGTGATCGGATAGCGCTCGGGTCGGCGCGATGACGGGAACGGCCGCGTCATGGTGATTGCAATGATATCGATAGCGTTGTAATCTATGGACCCATGGGACGCATTCTCGTTCGCAATCTCGATGATGCCGTAATCGAGGCGTTACGGCGCCGCGCGGCAGCCTCCGGCACCTCGGCCGAGGAGGAGGCCAGGCGCGCTCTCGCGTCGGCGGTCGGGCTGGAACGGGAGGCGGCGGCGCATCGGCTCGCCGAGGTGCGCGGGCGGGTCGGCCGGCTCGAAGGTCCGTCGATTCTGGACGACCTTCGCGGCGATCGAGCCCGGGACCGGCGATGACCCTCGTCGTCGACGCCAGCGTCGCGCTGAAATGGGTGATCGAGGAGGATGGTTCGCAAGCCGCGCAGGCGCTGATCGAGAAGCATCCGCTGGCGGCTCCGGACTTGCTGGCGGTCGAATGCGCCAGCGTCTTGTGGGCGAAGGCACGGCGCGGCGTACTCTCTCGGGACTTGGCCCGGACCGCCCTCGATGCGATCCTGGCGACACCGATCCGTTTTGTACCCGGGGCCGCCCATGCCTCCGCCGCCCAGGCGATTGCCTTCGATCTCGACCAGACCGCTTGCGACAGCCTATATCTGGCCCTGGCGCTGGCCGAGCACGCCACCTTCATCACCGCCGACGAAAGTTTCGCCGCCGCCGCTTCGCGGCACGGCGTCTACGCCTCGTCGGTTCAGTTGCTGCGGGCTTGACGGCCACGCCCGGCGCGCCCTCCACGGGCAACCGGCGCGACCTCTGGCGGCGAGAACGGGGGTCAAGGGGTGCGCATCAGCGCGACAATTTCGTCGGTCGACATCCGTACCGTGGCACTGCCCCGCAGCCGCCCGAGCAGCCCCGGCCTGCGCCCCCGATCGCCGAGGCGCTTCGATCGAACGATCCGCACCGAGGTTCCGTCGAAAACGAACTCGACCTCGGTGTGCGGCAACAGCCCCGCCTGTTCGCGGATCTTTGCCGGGATGGTCACTTGACCCTTCGTGGTGATGCGCATGGGCAATACC
>JAUXFS010000107.1 GCA_030622775.1 Rhodospirillales bacterium
CGACCCGCCGAGGGTGTCGTCGCCGGCGCGGCCGTCGATCTCCGGGACGTCGACCAGCAACGTCGCCGAGAAATCGAGCGCGTCGTTGCCGCTGGTGCCCTGGATCCCCCGCCTCAGGCCGTGCCATTCCTCGATGCTGTTGGCCGGACCGAAGGTGTTGAGGGTCACCGCCCCGCCGTCGGTGGTCATGATAACGTCCCGTCCGAGGCCGCCATCGATGTTGTCGCCGACCGCCTCGCTCTCGCGCACCAGGATGGTGTCGTCGCCAAACCCGCCGGAGACCGTGTCATCACCGCGGCCGCCCTCGAGGAGGTCATTGCCGAGACCGCCAAGAAGGTTGTCGTTGCCGGTGTTGCCATTGATGACGTCGTCGCCGGCTCCACCGATGAGAAGGTCGAGGCCGCCGCCGCCGATGAGGGTGTCGTCGTCGGCGCCGCCGTTGAGGAAGTCATTGCCGGCGCCGCCGTCGATGACATCGTCACCGCCGTTACCCGCGACGACGTCGTTGCCGCCGCCGCCGCGGAGGTCGTTGTCGCCGTCGTCGCCGCGGACGGTGTCGTTGCCGTCGCCGCCGGCGATGACGCCGACCATGTGCAACTCGATCGCCGAGAAGTCCAGCAGGTTGTGGCCATCCGTTCCCTGGATGCCTTTCCACTGGCCGTCCCACAACTCGACATTGGCGAGCGTCGAGTCGAAGTGGTTCAGTCTGACGTCACCGAACCCGGCGTTGATGATCGTGTCGAACCCGTCGCCGCCGTCGAAGGTGTCGTCGACCGATTCGCCGTCGCGCACCTTGATCAGGTCGTCGCCGGCGCCGCCTTCGTTGGTGTCGGCGCCACGACCGCCGTCGAGGGTGTCGTTGCCGTCCTCGCCGCGCAGGATGTCGTCGTCGTTGCGGCCAAAGAGTTCGTCGTTGCCGGCGCCGCCGAGCAGCACGTCGTTGCCTTGATCGCCGTCGAGTTCGTCGTCACCGCCTTTGCCGGAAAGCTCGTCGTCGCCGGTACCGCCGAGAATGAGGTTGTCGTCCTCGTTCCCGCAGATGGTGTCGTCGCCGCCCCGTCCGTCGACGAGCGGCACCATGCGCAGTTCGATCGCCGAGAAATCGAGGAAGTTGTCGCCGTCGGTGCCGTGGATGCTGCGCCACTGGCCGTCCCACACCTCGACGCCGTTCGACGAACTGAAGCCTTCCAGGATCACCGGGCCGTTGCCTTTGGTCATGATCGTGTCGAGACCGTCGCCGCCGATGATGGTGTCGCCGACCGCGTCGTTTCCACCCACCATAATCACGTCGTCGCCGGCGCCGCCGTCGAGGACGTCATCGCCTTCGGCGCCGTCGAGGACGTCGTCGCCATCCCCGCCGAGAAGCACGTCGTCGCCGGTGCGGCCATAGAGCGAATCGTCGCCCTCGCCGCCGAGGAGGGTGTCGTTGCCGGTTTGGCCGTCCAACTTGTCGTCGCCATCGTTGCCGGAAATCACGTCGTCTCCGCCGCCGCCCAGAATGCTGTCGTCGTCCTGGGATCCGCCGAGGGTATCGTTGCCGTCGCGGCCGTCGATGAACGGCACGTCGACCAACGTCGTCGCCGAGAAATCGAGCAAGTCGTCGCCCTGGGTGCCCTGGATGCCGCGCCGGTGGCCTTGCCATTCCTCGACGCTGTTGCTCGGGCCGAAGACGTTCATGGTCGGCGTTTCGCCGTCGCTGACGACAATGGTGTCGCGGCCATCGCCGCCGTCGATGGTGTCGCCGACGGCTTCAGCTTCCCGCAGCAAGATGACGTCGTCGCCGTCGCCACCGAGAATTTCGTCATCGCCGCCGTGACCCACCAGTGTATCGGCCCCGTCGCCGCCCATCAGGTGGTCGTGTACGTCGCCACCCTCGAGCTTGTCGTTGCCGAGGCCGCCGTCGAGGGTATCTTCGCCGCTGTTGCCGCGCAGCCTGTCGTTTCCGGCGCCGCCAAGCAATACGTCGTTGCCGCTGCCGCCTTCCAGGGAATCGTCGCCGCCGTTGCCGGAAAGCCGGTCGTTGCCGGCGCCGCCGAGGATGACATCGTCCCCCTGGGAGCCGCCGATGGTGTCGTTGCCGTCGAGGCCGCGAATTTCGGGCACCTTGACCAGTAACGTCGCCGAGAAGTCGAGGTTATTGTCGCCGTCGGTGCCATCGATCCCCCGTCGCACCCCCTGCCATTCCTCGATGCTGTTGCCCGGGCCGAAGGTGTCGAGCGTGACCGCGCCGAAACCGTAGTTGATGATCGTATCGTAGCCGGCGCCACCGTCCATGGAGTCGCCGACGGCTTCGCGGTTGCGGACCACGATGACGTCGTCGCCGTCGCCGCCGAGGACCGTATCGTCGCCACGGCCGCCGTCGAGGGTGTCGTTCCCCGCCTCGCCATCCAGAGAATCGTTCCCCGATCCTCCTTCGACGTCATCGTTGCCATCCGCGGCCAGGATCGTGTCGTCTCCGCCCTTGCCGAAAAAATCCTCACCATCCGCGGTTCCAAACATCTGGTCCGGATCCGGAGTCCCGTTGTATGGGGGTGAATTGAAAACAGCCATATCCCTCCTCCTCATTGTATTGCGTTGTCCCGAGCGCTCCCGCCAACGGGTGTTGTTTGTCGGTAGTCCGATGCTCCAGACTTCAACACTCCGCCGACGTCTTTAACCTTAAGATAGTATATACAGCAATGATGCCCGCATTTGTGTAGGAACTTTCTTCCACTTCTGGTGGTGCATACTTCCTTCTGCACTCGGTATTTTTGCGAACTCTCAACCCAATGCCGGGCCGTAAACCGAGTTTATAACCTTATAACGTGTACGCGGCAGGCGGCATGGAAGCGGGGGATAGGCGAATCGGAAATCAACGGTCATCAGGTTGTTGGGGGCCTAGGCTATCTTTCCTGATCGCCGTTGATGCCCCGTCGTCGTCTGGATCCGGCGGGTTGGTATCGGGCCTCGAGCATCAAAGTCTTGCTTGTCCCGTAGCGACCGTGTTGTCTCGGCGCCGAGACGGCACTATCTGTTAGGGTGAACGCGGTCTCCAGTGATCTGGATCACGACAACCACGCAGGCCGACGGCGAATGACCAAACCGATCACCTGGCGGCGGACGCCGGGGTTCTCGCGAACCTTCCTGTTGGGGGGCTTCCTGGCGTGCATGCTCCTCGCTCTTTCCGGCGCGGTGGCGGCGGAGCCCGAGGCGGCGCCGGTGACGGCGCCAAAAACCTTGGAGCCCGAAGCCGCGGAGCCCGAGCTTCCCGAGTACAAGCCCGGCCGGCCCGTGGACGGCGATCTTCTCGGGGAGCCGATAGAGTTCTATACCTGGAGTCAGGACACGCTTCTCGACGTCGCCCGGGCCGACCAACTGGGCCTGCCGGAACTGATGGCGGCGAACCCCGGGGTCGATCGCTGGCTTCCGGGAAAGGCCAAGCGGCTGATCCTGCCGACCCAGTACATCCTTCCGGATGCGCCCCGCAAGGGCATCGTCATCAATCTCGCCGAGATGCGGCTCTACTATTTCGCCAAGGAGGGATGGGTCGAGTCTTACCCGATCGGTGTCGGCCGCGACGCGTTCACCACCCCGGTCGGGCGGACCAAGGTGGTCAGAAAGAAGGCGAGCCCGGTGTGGCGGCCGGCCGCGGGGGCGCGCAAGGATGATCCGGTGTTGCCGGCGGTGGTGCCGGCCGGTCCCGACAATCCGCTCGGCGAGTACGCCCTCTATCTCGGCTGGCCGACCTACCTGATCCATGGGACCAGCAAGCCGTGGGGTGTCGGCAGGCGGGTCAGCCGCGGGTGCATCCGCCTGTATCCCGAGGACATCGAGTGGCTGTTCGAGAACGTGCCGGTGGGGACGCCGGTTCGCGTCGTCGACCAGCCGATCAAGCTCGGTCGCAAGAAGGGTCAGCTCTATGTCGAGGTCCACCCGTCGTTGATCCAGGTCGACGAACTCGAGGAGACCGGTGTCGCCAAGCCCGATCCGTTGCCCGATCAGACCGACCGCATCCTGGTCGCGGCCGGCGACGATATCCCGCGTCTCGACTGGCCGGCGGTCGACCGGGCGCTGCGCGAGCGCAGCGGATTGCCGATCCGGATCACCCGCTAGACGCGATTCGTCGCGGAACAGCGGCCGGCGACCATCGGATCTCGCTGGACGGGCCCATCTTCGCCACAATTTATGCCTATTTTTCCGGTGGTTGAGCGTCGTCGTTAAAGGTACCAGGCGACGTTGGCCGCCAATTGGTTAGAATCATGCCCATGGCAAAGACCGCCGCAAAGACTGCCGCAAAGATAACCGAGGAAGCCCCAACCCGCGGCACCACCGATGGCCGCCGCCGGACCAGGGAGCGCTCGCCGCAAGTTCGCGGGCGGCTGATGTGGCCGATGTTGAAGTGGCTGGCGGTGGCGACGATCTGGGTGTCGGTCGCGGCGGTCGGTGTGGTTGCCTGGTATGCGGCGGATCTGCCGGACGTGGACGCGGCGCTGACCGCGCCCCGCCGGGCGTCGGTAACGGTGCTGGCGGCGGACGGCTCCGAGGTCGCCAGCTCCGGCGACCGTTACGGCTTGCCGCTCACCGTCTCGGATCTGCCGCCGGCGTTGCCGCTGGCCGTTCTGGCGACGGAGGACCGTCGCTTCTACGGGCATTTCGGTGTCGACGTCATTGGTCTCGCGCGGGCGATGGTCGCCAACATCCGCGCCGGCACCGTCGTCCAGGGCGGCAGCACGATCACCCAGCAGGCGGCGAAAAACC
Source organism: Rhodospirillales bacterium (assembly GCA_030622775.1). Taxonomy (GTDB): domain Bacteria; phylum Pseudomonadota; class Alphaproteobacteria; order Rhodospirillales; family Defluviicoccaceae; genus JAUXFS01. The sequence continues at coordinate 4,738 of JAUXFS010000107.1, forward strand.
TGTTTCTCACCCCCGAACGAACGATCAAGCGCAAGATCCAGGAACTGATGCTGGCGCTGTGGCTGGAGCACGAGTTCACCAAGGACCAGATCCTCGCCATCTATCTAAACCGTGCCTACTTCGGCGCCGGCGCCTATGGCGTCGACGCCGCGGCGCGCAAGTATTTCGGTCGTCCCGCGTTTCGCATCTCCACCTATCAGTCGGCGATGCTGGCCGGATTGCTGAAGGCGCCCAGCCGCTACAACCCGCTCGCCAATCCCGGGCTGGCGGCCAAACGGACGGGCCGGGTGCTGGCCAACATGGTCGCCGCCGGCTTTATCACCGAAGCCGAGGTCGATGCCGCCAAGCGCCACAAGGGCGAGGTGATCGCGTCGCTCGGCGTCCGCCACGGCGGCCGATACTTCGTCGACTGGGTGCTGGCCCAGGTGCCGGACTTCGTCTCGGCCGGCGACCGCGACGTCATCGTCACCACGACGATCGATCCTCGGTTGCAACGGCTGGCCGAGGCCCGCGTCGCCGAAACGCTCGACGGGCCCGGCGCCAAGGCCGATGCGTCGGAGGCGGCGCTGGTGGCGATGACGGCGGACGGCGCCGTCCGCGCCATGGTCGGCGGTCGCTACTACCTGCGGAGCCAGTTCAACCGGGCGGTCCAGGCCTACCGGCAGCCGGGTTCCGCCTTCAAGCCCTTCGTCTACCTCGCCGGGCTGGAAGCCGGACTGGTTCCCGACAGCCTCATCGCCGACGCGCCGCTGACGGTGGACGGCTGGAAGCCGCGCAACTTCGCCGGCCGCTACCGGGGCGAGGTCACGCTGCGCCGGGGCCTCGCCGAGTCGATCAACACGGTGGCGGTGCGGGTCAGCGAACACGCCGGCCGCGGGCGGGTGATCGACGCCGCCCATCGGCTCGGGATCACCGCCGATCTCAAGCCGACACCGAGCCTGGCCCTCGGCGCCGGCGAGGTCAGCCTGATCGAGTTGGCCGCGGCGTACGCGACGTTCGCCAATGGCGGCCTCGGGGTGTGGCCCTATGGCATCGAGTCGATCCACGATGCCGACGGCCGGTTGCTCTATGCCCGTTCCGGCTCCGGCCCCGGCCGGATCGTCGAAGCCGGGCACGCGGCCGAAATCACCGACATGCTGGTCGAGGCGGTCGAGCGCGGCACCGGGCGCGCAGCCAAGCTCCCGCGTCCGGTGGCCGGCAAGACCGGGACCAGCCAGAACTTCCGCGATGCCTGGTTCGTCGGGTTCAGCGCCGACCTGGTCACCGGGGTGTGGATGGGCAACGACAACAACAGGCCGATGGACAACGTCACCGGCGGCGGCCTGCCGGCCAAGCTGTGGCGGGCGTTCATGGCCGATGCCCATGCCGGCGCTCCGGCGCGCCCGCTTCCGAGCCTGACCCCGGCCCCCGAGGAGTCCTACACCACGGTCGCGGACGACTCCCTCGTGCCGAACTTCTGGGAACGGTTGAAGAGGGTGTTCTCGAGTGACGACGAGACGCCGAAACCGACCCGCCGCCGGAGCGAACCGCAACGCTTCGATCCCTGAGCGCCCGGCTCAACCGCGGCTCAGACGGGTGCCCAGAATGGTATCGAGGAAACGCCGGGCCCAGTGCTCCGCCTGGGCGTCGTAGCGGTCGAAGCTGGCGAGCTGATCGTCGCGCGCCTGCGCGCCGGGCAGCACCAGATCGTGGGCCGCCTTGTCGGTCCACCGCTCGACGATCGCCCGGGTCACCTCGGGATGGAATTGCACGCCCCAGGTGGCCTCACCGTAGCGAAACGCCTGGTTGACGAACACCTCGTTCTCGGCGAGCAG
>JAUXFS010000296.1 GCA_030622775.1 Rhodospirillales bacterium
ACCCAGGTGTTCGCGAACACCGGGTGTCAGCTTGCGAGGGTCGACGAATAGCTCGACGGAAGAATCGGCGTGGAGTAACGCAAAGGCGAGAGTCACCGGGGAGTACGGTATGTCGCCTCCGCGGATGTTCAACAACCAGGCGATCGAATCGGGGGCGGACAGGACCACGGCGTCCTGCCGCCGTTCAAGCAAGGTCTCGGCGGCCTGGTTGCGCTTTTCGGCCGACGACGAACCGGCGAACGCCTCACTGTGGGCGACGACCGGGGCGATCGGCGGCGGTGGCCGACCGGTCCAGATCGCGTCGACCGGATTGCCGGTGACCGGCGCCAACCGCCCACCGGCCCGCGCGCAGGCGGCGCGCAGCCCGGCGACCTGGGCCGGCGTGTGCAGCCACGGATCATATCCGAGCCGCCCCTTGGGCGGCAGATTGGCGGCGACCCAGTCGGCAAGCGGTTCCTCGATGGAATGGCGGATCTCATAGAGCGAATCGCTGACTTCAGCCCGCGCCTGCACCGTATAGCGGCCGTCAACCAACATCACCGCCTGATCCTTGAGCACGACGACGGTCCCCGCGGAGCCGGCGAACCCGGTAAGCCACGCCAAGCGTTCCGAACAGAGCGCGACATATTCGCCCTGATGCTCATCGCCGTGAGGCACGATAAAGCCGGCGAGGCGGCGGCGTTTCAACTGCGCGCGCAAGGCCTCGAGCCGCGAGGGATAGTTCGCCGGCTCTTCGCCGTTTTCGGCGCGAAACTCGGCGAGGAGAGCCGCCAGTCGCCCCTTCAACTCGGTCTCGGCGCCGGGACAAACGAGATCGATCCACGCCTCGGGTTCAAAACCATCCGGGGCGGCGGCGACGCCGGCGACGAGTTCGCGTGTCCCGGCGACGCCGATCGATGCCCCGGCCCGCTTCAACAACCGCTCCAAGGCGTCGTCGTCGCGATGCATCAGGTTCAAGGCGCCGATCCTCAGACTCTAAAGTGAACACGTTCCTCCCGCTCAAGCTATGACCGACGACGGGTCCAGGCAAGGGGCCATGCAATTTCGGAATTGCTGCGTTGCAACAATGGCACTTAACCAATCGGCGCAGACAGCTATTATTAGAATACATAAACTCATATGCACGTTTGACGAGAGGTTTAGAAGATGCAACCGCCAGCCAACAACAGCAGATGTGGCCATGTCCATGGTCTTTCCATCCAGCTCGGCGATGGAACCTGGGTTCCGCTCGAGGTGGTTATCGCCGAAGGCCGGCGCCAGCAGGCCCGAGAGATTCGCAGATTGGCGCGCGTCGCGGCCCGCTGGATCGCAAAGTTCGCGAGGTCCACCGTGAGGACCTTCGTGTCGCTGGTTCCCGCGCACGACACCAAACGCAAGATCCCCGGGGCAATCCAGATGGACGGGCTCTGAGTTCGGGCAACAACAGGCCGGGCAACAACAGGGAAGGGCTACTCGGGTTCCGGCTTTTGCTGGACCCTGACGTAGCCGTTCCGGGTCATGCAGCGCTCGAACAGTGTCTTCTCCTGCTTTTCGGCCTCGTAGCGGTTCATCGAGGAACTGTACGCCCGGGTACGGCTGTATCCGCGCGGGCCCCGCTGCTGGTCGAGGGCAAAGTCCCTCTCCGCTCTTTCCGAGGCCGCCCGGCGGCACGCGGCTTTGTCCCTGGCCCAGGCTTCCTCGGGTCGATCCGGATTCTCCCACCGGCCCCTGGTCTCCGTACACGACGCGGTCAGGACCAGGGCCATGGCCAGTGACATCGCCAGCGCTTTCGCGGTGCTCACACCATTCTCCTGTTAATTTTCGCGGATGGCCGTGCGTGGGATCACGCCACGCGCCGGACTCAAGTTACGCGCCGGACTTTCAGGCGGACGCAACATCGCCGGATCCCCCAAACAGGAACTCGGCGACGACCGGCGCATGGAACGATTCCGGGGACCCGCGCACCGCGTGGGGGGTAATCAGTTCGTCCCCCAGCGCCTCGTTGTGGATTTCGACGCCCTTGTACCAGGCGAGCAGCGGCCTGGAGACGAGCAGATGATCGAGCATCTGCGGGCGGCCGTGATGGACGACTGAAAACCGCCGGGAATCGGCGAGCGAGCGCTCCAGCGGCACCAGCGTGCGCATCGTCAGGTGCGGGTTGCCGGCGTCTTCCTCGTCGCCCCGAATGGTTCGCACGGGCGTTTCGTAAGCGTTGGCGTTGAAGTCGCCGCAGACGACGATCAACGCCTCCGGATCCGCGTCCAGCAAGCGGTCGACGAACAGCCGTACCTCCAGGGCCTGCCCGACCCGCTTGACCGCCGCCAGGAAGAAGCCTTCGGCCCAGCCGGACATGGTCCGCCAGGTGTGGGAGTTGGTCTTTTGTCCGGGCACGAAGGCGGCCCTCGGCGCCCTCAGGTGGAGGTTGATCACATGCAGCGTCCGCCCTTCGTCGATGGGGACCGCGGCGTAAAGGAAAGGGCGATCCCATTCGATCTTGCAGACGTCGCCATGGGCGGGCTCGGGGGTCACCGGACGATGGGTGGGCGGCGCCACCAGGTCGTGGTAGATCTGCCGATGCTCGGCGAACGCAAACCGGCTGAGGATGACCAGATTGTGCTTGTCGCGGACGTCGCCTCTCGAGCGGCTCCGGGTCTCCACCTGGTGAAACCCTTCGTAGGGCGTCTCCGCGAGCAGTTCCCGCATCGCCTTCAGCCGCCGTTCGCTCCCTTTGGTCCGGCGCTGGCTATCCACCTCCTGCAGGCACAGGATGTCGGCCCGAAGCCGCAGCAACTGGGGTCTGAGCAATTGGATGCGTTCCGCAAGGGTGGCGCCGTGGCCGGACGGCATGCCGAGGTTTTCCACGTTGAAGGTGGCGATGCGGAGCGGCGGGTGATTTTTGGGCTCGGTCATGATCGCCCGGCCGTCCGCTCCGATCTCGGCGCCAGAGTCGATCTCGGCGCCAGACAGGCACGCAGAAAGGCGATCGACTCGGGGGTGTCCCATTCGGCGGGGCCGAGGACCCGGCCGACTTCCCGCCCCTCAGCATCGAACATCACCGTCGTCGGCAGACCGACCATGTCCAGGGCACGGGCGACCTTGCTCCTTTCGTCGATCATGACGGGAAGATTGGTGATTCCTCTCTTGTCGTAGAACTTGCTCACGACGGGAGCGCCGCCGCGGTCGGAAGACAAGGCGAGGACGACGATGCCCTCGTCGGCGAATTCGGCGCTCAGCCGGTCCAACGCCGGCATCTCCTTGACGCACGGCGGACACCAGGTCGCCCAAAAGTTCACCAGAACGCCTTTGCCGCGGAAATCGGCAAGGGTTCGCTCGGTATCGCCGCCTTCGAGGAACGGAACGGTCGGCGCCGGTTTCCGCGAGGACGCCGATTCGAAGTTGCCCAGCGACTCGGGTGCGTCCCGGCAGCGGCCGCCCGCGGCGCTTGCGTGGCCAGCGGATATCATCACAATGACCGCGACGACGATCCCGGTGAGGACGGCACGAAGCATGGTTGTTTTCTCTCCCCTTCCTTCCGCGAGCCCGCGATGAGCCGTGACCCCTCGCAAAAGCGACCCGGAACCAGCGCCATCTGGGGCGGCCGGTTCGAAGCCGGGCCCTCGGCGGTGATGGAGGAGATCAATGCCTCCGTCGATTTCGACCGCCGGCTGTTCGCCCAGGACATCGCCGGCTCCAAGGCCCACTGCGCCATGCTGGTTCGCCAGGGCATCATATCGCAACGGGACGGCGACGCCATCCTCGACGGTCTCGATGCCGTCGTGCAAGAGGCCAGGGAAGGCCGTTTCGTTTTCAACCGCGGGCTCGAGGACGTGCACATGAACGTCGAGGCGCGGCTCGCCGAGCTGGTCGGCGAGGCCGCGGGGCGTCTGCACACCGCCCGCTCGCGCAACGACCAGGTGGCCACCGACTTCAGACTGTGGGTCCGCGACGCCATCGACGATCTCGAGCAGTCGCTGCGAACACTGCAGGCGGTGCTGATCGAAAGTCGGAGGCCAAGCGGTCTTAGGAAGACAAGGGTCTCTTACA
>JAUXFS010000471.1 GCA_030622775.1 Rhodospirillales bacterium
CCCGATATGACGGAAAAGAATAACGCGGCCGATCGGCCGTTGGAAGGGCATCCATGACAGGCCAAGCACGTCAACCAGGAGCATTTCGGCGACTTGCCCGACGATATGCGCCGGGCCTCGAGACCCTGTCGCGGTACGATCGCTCCTGGCTGCCCAACGACCTCGGCGCGGGGTTGTCCGTCGCCGCCATCGCCCTTCCCGTCGGTATTGCCTATGCCAGCATCGCGGGTGTGCCGCCGGTGGTCGGCATGTACTCGGCGATCTTCCCGCTTCTGGCCTACGCATTGTTCGGATCCTCCCGTCAACTGATGACCGGTCCCGATGCCGCGACGTGCATCATGGTCGCCGCCAGCCTCGGGCCGCTGTCCGGCGGCGATCCCGAGAAATACCTGGCGCTCCTGTTGGTTCTGACGTTGATGACGGGTGTTCTCTACGTGGTCGGCGGGTTGTTGCGACTGGGCTTTATCGCCAATTTCCTGTCCCAGCCCATCCTCACCGGATATCTCAACGGCATCGCCCTGATCATCATCGTCAGTCAGCTTCCAAAATTTTTTGGATACTCGAGCGAAGCCGGTGATTTCGTTCCCCAGTTGATCGAGTTCGTTGACAAAATCGATAAATCCCATCTGTCGACGCTGATTCTTGGCCTCGGGCTGCTTGTCCTCCTGCTATTGCTCCGCCGCTTCGCACCCAAAATTCCCGGCGCTTTCGTGGTCGTCGTTGTCGGTATTGTCGCGGTGTTTGTATTGGGCCTGGAGAATCGAGGTGTCGCGGTTCTCGGCAAGGTTCCCGCGGGACTCCCGACATTCCATTTTGCGCTGCTGGATCTGGCGACGTACGAGAACCTGTTTCGCGACGCGGCCGGCCTCATGCTGATCAGCTTCACCAGCGGCGTGCTGACCTGCAAGAGCTTCGCACGGCGCAACGGTTACGAAATCGACGCCAACCAGGAAATGATCGCCTTCGGTGCGGCGAACCTTGTCACCGGCCTTGCGCAGGGCTTCCCGGTCACCGGCGCCGACTCGCGCACCGCCGTCAACAACGCCATGGGCGGCAAGACCCAACTGGTGGGGATCGTCGCCGCCGGGGCCATGCTCTTGGTCCTGTTCTTCCTGACCGCACCGCTCGCATTCGTGCCCAGCGCGGGACTGGCCGCGGTCATCATGGTTTCGGCGGCCGGTTTGTTCGATTTCCCAGCGCTGCGTGATCTCTTCACTATCAGCTATCGAGAGCTTCTGCTGTCCCTCACGACCACCCTTGGCGTCCTGGTCCTCGGCGTGCTCCCCGGCGTCCTGCTGGCCGTTGCCTTGACTTTGATCTGGCTGCTTTATGTCGGATCCCGGCCCCACGACGCGACCCTCGGTCGAATGGCTGGAGTGAAGGGCTTCCATAACATCGAAGACTACCCGGAAGCGACCACGATACCGGGACTCCTCCTCTATCGGTTCGACTCCGATATCGTGTTCTTCAACGCCGATTATTTCAAACAACGCGTCCTCAGTGCCATAGCCGCCTCGAAGACACCCGTCGAATGGGTCGTGGTGGACGCCAGTCCGGTCAACGTATTGGATGTGACCGCCGTCCAGAAGATCGACGAGCTTCGCGAGGAACTGGCGGCCCGAGGCATCGTGCTTGCTCATGCACGCGCAAAGCGCAACCTTGCGCGGTTCTTCAGGGGTGACTGGATGGAAAAGCGTCTCGATGCGAATCAGGCGCATGACTTCCCCACCCTCAAGTCCGCGGTGCAAGCCTTCCGCCGTCGCCCCACCCCGTCGTCCACGTCGGAGTCCCCGCCGGAGTCCCCGCCGGAGCCCCAGTCGGAGTCCCAGTCTCCACAGAGCTGATACCCACCTGCGTCGGTATGACGTGCACTGTGAAACCTATATTTCGGCGTGGGTCCTAAATCACGGTTGTTTGGTTACGGGCTTCTGATATTTGATGTCGTGATGATCGCGTTGTTCATCGTCACATCGGTGGTCGCGGACGAGATCGAGCTGCGGGTCGGCGCCACCGCTTCCGTCCTGGTGATGACCGGCGCCGCCGCAACCAAGGGCGAGACGCCGCCGCAAGTGTCCAAGGCGCTGAAACGGGGAAGGAGGACTTGGCAATGGGGCAGATAGCGAAGGCGGTAACGACACCGCTCGCCTCGATATTCGGCAGCGGGTTCCTGGTCATCGTGCCGATCCTGGCGGGCGCGGTCGGTCCCTACTCGGTGATCGCCATGGTCGCGGTCTGCGCGCTGGCCATTGCGGTAGGCGCCGTGATCCGCTTCAACATAGCGCACGCGGAGCCGGCGCTCGCGGCCAAGCCGAAGGAATCGACCCTCTCTTTCGAACGATCTTCGGACTTGGCCCTCATCCTCGCCTACGTCATCTCCGTCTGCCTCTACCTGCACATTCTCTCGTCTTTCGCATTGGGTGGCCTGGGGATCGACAAGGGGATCAACGAGGACCTCCTGACCAGCGCGGTCATCGTCGCCATCACCGCCATCGGCGTCACCAAGGGGCTCAAGGGTCTCGCTGTTCTGGAAAAATGGGCGCTCTACATCACCCTGGCGATCATCCTGTTGCTTTTCCTCGGCTTCGCTTACCACGACTGGGGCGTCTGGCGATCGCCGACGGGTCTCGAGTTGCCGAAGATGCCGGACCGAACGGCCTGGGAAATCCTGACCATCGTCGCCGGGACGCTGATCGTCGTGCAGGGCTTCGAGACGCCGCGCTATCTCGGCAAGCTGTTCGATGCCAAGACCCGCATTGGCGCCTCGCGGCTTTCACAGATCATTTCGACCGCCTGGAGATCGATTTTGCCAGGCACATCGTCAAGCTCGATGGAGAAATTGTAGATTTGACCACCAATGAATTCGTCGCATTGGCGCTGCTCTCCGGAAACCCGGGGAAAGTTTTTAGCCGGGACGAGATACTACA
>JAUXFS010000430.1 GCA_030622775.1 Rhodospirillales bacterium
CTTGGCGAAGGTGGCCAAAGCGCCATCGGCCGTGGGAGCAAACGACCAAAGGGAGAGAGCAGACAATGAACAAAATCACCAGATTGTTGGGATTGGGCCTATGCGCGCTCGGACTGGGCGTGATCGCCCAATCGGCGTCGGCGGACGTTTTGAAGGAGATCATCAAGCGCGGCGAACTGCGCGTCGCCGTTCAGACGCAGGGACCGCCGGTGAGCTTCGTCGACAAAAAGGGCGACCGCACCGGCTTCGCCATCGAGGTCGTCAAGATGATGGCCAAGGACATGGGCGTCGAGCTCAAGCTTCTCGATTACGACTGGAAGGGACTGATCCCGGCCGTCAACTCGGGAAAGGCCGATTTCCTGGCCGCGGACATGACCCCCAACGCCAAGCGTACGCTGGTCCTGAGCTTCACCGAGCCCTACCTCTACAGTGACGTCGTCATCTACTCCAAGAAGAGCAAACCCTTCGTAAAATGGCAGGATGCCTGCAAGAAAGGGGTTTCCATCGGCGTCGTCCAGGGCAGCAGCAACGTCGGCCTGCTCAAGAAGAAGTGCCCGGATACGCGCATCAAGGAGTTCGCCGGCGGCGGCGCCGCGGTTGCGCAGGCCGTTGCCGCCGACCGCGCCGACGCCGGGATCAACGATATCGCATCGGCCGCGGGTTACATGGTCGAATACACCGATTTCAAGATTCTCGACGGGGCGCCGAAGCGTTGGCCCCTGAGTTTCGCCACCCGCCCCGACGAGCATCATCTGCTGCGCTGGATGGACAACTATTTCATGCTGATCCGCAACGACGGACGCCTGGAAGACTTGGCCGCCTACTGGATGCAGGGTCCCGCGTGGAAAAAAGATCACTAGATCGGGCTCCCAACAGCACGGACTCTGAAAGCTCCGCCGCGGCGGCGGAGCCTCCTTTTCCGAGTCGTCGGGTCATCGAGATGAATCGCGGGCATGGACTGGATTCTCGATTTCTACAATTACCGGGTGGTCGCCCAGTACCTGCCTGAGTTCGCCCGCGGGCTCGGATCAACGGCCTGGATTTCTCTGCTCGCCCTGGGGATTTCGCTTTCCGTCGGCACGATCACCGCGATCATGCGAATGTCCGCCAATCCGGCGGTCTGGCGGTTCGCCGCCGGCTACGTTCAGGTGATCCGTTCAACGCCGCTGCTCATTCAGCTGTATCTGATCTATTTCGCGTTGCCGGCGCTGCCCCTGCTCGGTCGCCGCCTCGACGAGATCGAAGGGGGGATCATCGCGCTCGGCCTCAACGCCGGCGCCTATATGAGCGAGATCATCCGCGCCGGCATCGAGTCCATCTCACGCGGGCAGACAGAGGCCGCCATGTCCGTCGGCATGACCTATCCGCAACGCATGCGTTACGTCATCCTGCCGCAAGCCTTCGCCCGGGTCGCGCCGCCGTTGTTGGGCCAGACCGCCGTTCTCATCAAGGACAGCTCCCTCGTCAGCTTCATCGGCGTCTTCGAGTTGTTCGGCGCCGGCCTGGTCGTCCTCAACGAACGGCTGATGCCGAACGAGGCGTTCCTCACCGTCGCCATCTGCTACCTGATGATCTACACCGTCATGCTGTCGGTGACGGGATACGCCAAACGCCGCCTCGGCGGGGCCGCGGGTTAGGCGAAAACCGATGAACGATGTCATTCTGTCAACCCTGCCGTTTCTCCTCGACGGCCTCTGGATGACCTTCAAGATTTCCCTGATCACGATCTTTTTCGGCAGCCTGATCGGCGCCGTCGTGGGCATGCTGCGGACCCTGGACTACGCCGTGATCACCTATCCCTTGGGGGCGTATATTCACGCGCTGCGCGGAACGCCGTTCCTGATCCACCTCTACGTCATCTATTTCATGCTGCCGGCGACGGGAATATCGTGGCTCCAGTTCGATGCGTTTCCGGCGGCCGTCATCGCCCTCAGTCTCTATACCTCGACCTATGTCGCGGAAATCGTGCGCGGCGCCATACAGGCCGTTCCGCGCGGCCAGGGCGAAGCCGCCCGTTCGACCGGAATGACGGCGCTGCAAAGCATGTGGTATGTGGTGCTGCCCCAAGCCCTGAAGCTGATGATCCCGCCCATGGGCGGTGTTTACGTCATCATCATCAAGGGCACTTCCATCGTCTCGGTCGTCGGTATTGCCGAACTGGTCCGCGCCGGTGAACACGCGACCCAGCGCCATCCAAGGGACCTGATGTTGATCTACGGCATGACCGCGCTTCTATACTTCGCGTACTGCTACCCGGTTCTGCGTCTCGCCCGCTGGGCCGAGACCAAATTCGGTAGCGTCCGGTTGCCGTCGTAATACCAACCTGCGTTGATACTGACCCATTGTGACGAAGGAATTTGGTGAGCGGGTTCGATGAAAACCGTCGGCTACGACATCCAGTTGCAACAGGGGCAAGACCCCGGGCATCCGGCGGGAGGGTCGCCAGTGGTGGCCGGTCGCGGTGATGTTATCGGCGGATCCGGGAAATGGGGGGCCGTGGGCGTGACACGGTCGTTTTCGGACCCCAAATTATGGGGTGGGCCGGTGAGCGAGGTGAAAGGCGGATGACGATGATGACGATTGTGAAAGCCGCCGGCGCCGTGGTGATCGTGGCGCTGGTCGCCGGGTGCCAGGCGGCGCCGCCTCCCGATCTCGAGGCGACGCCGACCGACGAGGAAATCAGGTTCCTCGGCGGCGACGTCTACGACGACTACTTCCTCACCCGGTGGCGGAAGTGCACGCAGTTCGCGTCGGTGAGCACCTGTCTGGACGAGCTCTACGGCGGCGACGGGGGGTTCATGTGAGCCCCCGGCTCCGCGCAGATCAGCCGACCGGGACGTTGTCGATCAGCCGGGTGCGGCCGAGCCGGGCGGCGGCGAGGACGCGGCCGGGGCGGGTCGGGCCGGGCCACGGCTCCAGGGTCTCGGCGTCGCGGACCTCGACATAGTCGACCGTGGCGAAGCCGCAGCGCTCGAGGATATCGGTGGCCCATCGCGACTGCCGGGTCGGATCGTCGCCGGCGGCGACGTGGGTGGCGACGGCGCCGAGGGTGCGATGCAGCGCCGGGGCAATCCGCCGCTGCTCGGCCGAGAGATAGGCGTTGCGTGACGACAGCGCCAGGC
>JAUXFS010000019.1 GCA_030622775.1 Rhodospirillales bacterium
CGCCGCCGCGGCGATATCCGCGAGGGTCATGCGATCGCCGGCAAGCCAGTTTCGCCGTTGGATCAGGAAGGCGATGTACTCCAGGTGAGTGCGAATGTTCGCGTGTCCGGCGCGTATCGCCCGGGAGTCCGGTTCGCCGAGCCCGAGGAAGCGGTTCATGATCTTTTCGCCGACCAGGTTTGCGGTTACCTCGGCATTGAACTTGTGGTCGAACCAGGCGACCAGCCGGCGGATCTCCGCCCGTTCCTCGGGCGTTCCACCGATCAGCGGCGGTTCCGGGTAAACCTCCTCGAGGAACTCGGTAATCGCCATGCTGTCGCTGAGAATGGTGCCTTCGGGCTCGACCAGCACCGGCACCTTGCCGGCGGGATTGAGGGTGAGAAACTGTTGGCGGCGCTCCCAAACCGGCTCGACCTGCATCTCGACCTCCAGCTTCTTCTCGGCGAGGACGATCCGCACCTTGCGGCAGAACGGAGACAGCCATAGGTGGTAAAGTGTCCGCATGCACCGTTCATTACACCGAAATGCCGGATGCGCAAACGGCGAAGCGGTCCAGGCACAGGGTTAAGAAAACATCCCGCCACGATCGAGAAAGAAAATGATCCTTTCCCATTTGGGTCAAAGCCCCTGTCCCGTTCAAACTGATTGGAGGCGAATCCCGCTAAACTCGTTGGACCGGGCTTGATCGGGTTGCAGAAACCGGAAGGCTGTATCGTCCCGGTGCATTGTCAAGCGTCGCGCGCACGACACCGTGATTCGGGGCTCTTGGTTACGCGGCTTCGAAGCGTCGGACGTTGATCAGGCTGCTCTTCCTGAGGGCACATGCGAGGTCGTACTGCATTTGCTGACGAAGCCAGCTTTCCGGACTGCCGCCGAAGGCTTTGGACAAGCGGATGGCCATTTCCGGCGAAACACCGGAGTGGCCATTGAGAAGCTCCGACAGGGTCTTGCGGCTGATCCCCAAACCCTTGGCGGCATCGGTGACGGTCAGGCTCAGGGGTTCCAGACACAACTCCCGGATGACCTCGCCGGGATGGGGTGGATCCTTCATTGTCATCGGGCAAGTCTCCTAGTGATAGTCGATCAAATCGACGTCAACGGCGTCGGCGCCTTCAAACCGAAAAACGATTCGCCAGTTGCCCGAGACATCGACGGCATGGAACCCGGCAAAATCGCCTTTCAGAGCGTGCAAACGCAGCCCGGGCATGTCCATGTCTCCGGGCTCGGCGCTGGCATCGAGTCGGGCCAGAATGGCGCGAACACGTTTGAGCCAGCCAGGGTTGATTCCCTTGGCCTGTCCCCGTTCATGGAGCGCCTTCAATCCCTTGTGGCGCACGTTCTTGATCACGGTTGTTTGTAACCCATCACGGGACGCCCATCAAGAGTTGTCGACCATTGCCTGCCCGCGCCTTGCTCCGTCCCCGTTTATTCTTGTGCGCTGATCACGACGTTTTTATTCGATCTTGGGCAACGGAACCCTACCTTGTGATAAGCGCGTGATATTCGCGTGTACGATAGAAGGCTGAAGTTGGCGCGGGTTGTGCTTGGATGTCAGGTCCCGCGGCAGTGAACGATGCAAGGAAAAGACCGATGTTGATCAAGGTCCGCAAACCCTCGGATGTCCTCTCTTCGGAGATCACCCCCCGGTCCGTCTATCTCGACCGGCGGCGGTTCCTGCAGACCGCGGCGGTGGCCGGCGCCGGCGCGGCGGTGGGATCCCTGCCGCTGGCTGGCCTCGCGGCGACGCCCGGGGCGGGCGCAAAGCTCGAAGGGGTCGTCAAGAGCCCCTACAGCACCGGCGAGGAGGCGACCTCCCGGGAATCGGTCACCAGCTACAACAATTTCTACGAGTTCGGCACCGGCAAGGATGATCCCGCCGCCAACGCCGGCCAAATGAAGACCCGGCCGTGGACGGTGGTCGTCGACGGCCATGTGGCCAAGCCGGGCTCCTATGACATCGACGACATTTTCAAGGCCCACCGGCTGGAGGAGCGGATCTACCGGCTGCGCTGCGTCGAGGCCTGGTCGATGGTGGTTCCGTGGGTCGGCATTCCGATGGCCGATTTTCTCAAGCGGGTCGAACCGACCGGTAGCGCCAGGTTCGTGGCCTTCCAAACCCTTCTCGATCCGGAGCAGATGCCGGGCCAGCGGCGGGCGGTCCTCGACTGGCCGTACGTCGAGGGTCTGCGCCTGGACGAAGCGATGAACCCGCTCACTCTCCTCGGTGTCGGCCTCTACGGCGAGGTCATGCCCAACCAGAACGGCGCCCCGATCCGGCTGGTGACGCCGTGGAAGTATGGCTTCAAGAGCATCAAATCGATCGTCCGCATGACGCTGACCGAAGAGATGCCGCCGACCTCGTGGAACAAGTCCCAACCTCGCGAGTACGGATTTTATGCCAACGTCAACCCCGAGGTCGACCACCCCCGCTGGAGCCAGAAGCGCGAGCGCCGTATCGGCGAGTTCCTCAAACGTGATACCCTGAAGTACAACGGTTACGGCGAGGAGGTCGCAAGCCTCTACGCCGACATGAATCTGGCCAAGTGGTTTTGACCGGGACCGATCTGGAACGAGGCCCGCCGATCGTGACCAAGGAACAACGGATCCGCTGGATCGCCAAGCCGCTGGTGTTCGTGCTCTGCCTGACGCCGCTGATGTGGCTCGGCTGGCAGGCGTTCGCCGGCGGACTCGGCGCCAACCCGATCGAGGCTACCAACCGGTTCCTCGGCGATTGGGGCCTCAGGTTCCTGCTGATCTCGCTGGCGGTGACGCCGCTCAAGGCGGTTCTCGGTCTGCCCGTGCTGATGCGCTTTCGCCGCATGCTCGGTCTCTATGCGTTCTTCTATGTGACCCTGCATCTCTCCAGCTATATCGGCCTCGACCAGTTCTTCGCCTGGGGCGAAATCTGGGCCGATATCGTCAAGCGCAACTACATCACCATCGGCATGACCGCGTTCGCGCTGCTGGTGCCGCTGGCCTTGACCTCGACCAAGGGCATGATCAAGCGGCTCGGCGGGCCGCGCTGGAAGAAGCTGCATATGCTGGTCTACCCGGCGGCAATTCTGGGCGTGTTCCACTTCTTCATGATGGTCAAGGCCGACATTCGCGAGCCGCTGATCTATGCCGCCGTGCTCGCCGTGCTGCTCGGTTACCGGTTGGTGGCGCGGGCGAGGCGCCGGCCGCCCCGCCCCGTGCGCCGCGCGCAAAGGACCCAGACGGCGTAATACGGATCTGAAGGCTTTCCGGCGGAGATATCCCCTTCAATTCTCCTTCGCAGCGAAAAGAGGAGGAGTAATGCGACCGATTGGCGATTTTCCGGCGGCGGAGCGGCGGCGCATTCGCGGCGTGTCCACCGACATCGACGACACCCTGACCACCGACGGCAGGCTGACGGCGGAGGCATACGGGGCATTGGAGCGGCTGTCCCGCGCCGGGCTCCTGTGCGTTCCGATCACCGGCCGCCCGGCGGGATGGTGCGACCATATCGCCCGGATGTGGCCGGTCGACGCCGTCGTCGGCGAGAACGGCGCGTTCTATTTCCGCTACGATGCCGAGAAGCGGAGGATGATCCGGCGGTTCTTCTTCCCCGACGATCGGCGCGAAGCCGACCGCCGCAGGCTGAAGCGGGTCCGCGAGCGCGTCCTCGCCGAAGTTCCGGGAAGCGCCGTCGCCTCCGATCAGCTCTACCGAGAAGCCGACCTCGCCATCGACTTTTGCGAGGACGTCCCGCGCCTGCCGCTGGTGGCCATCGGCCGTATCGTCGGCATCTTCCAGTCGGAAGGAGCGACCGCGAAAGTCAGTTCCATCCACGTCAACGGCTGGTTCGGCGACTACGACAAGCTGACGATGACGCGGATCCTGCTCGCGGAATGCTTCGGCGTCGATCTCGACGCCAAGAAGGACCGCTATGTCTTCGTCGGCGATTCGCCCAACGACGCGCCGATGTTCGCTTACTTCCCCAATGCGGTCGGTGTCGCCAACGTTCGCGACTTCGAAGATCGCCTGGAGACGCCGCCGGCCTATCTCACCGACGGCCGCGCCGGTTCCGGCTTCGCCGAGCTCGCCGAGACCCTGCTCGCGGCCAGCACATTGATTACACGAGACGATCGCACGAAAGATGCTTTATAGTAGAGGGCAATGACGCCACGCGTCGGCATTGGCCCGAAGGCGCGGCGTTATCAAACGGCGTGTGCAAGGCCGTGGCGAACAACACATCTGGGAGGAAAACATGGCATTTTCGTCTATCATGAACCGGTCCCTATCGCTTGTCGGATCGGGTTTGGCGGCGTTCGCGCTGGTGGTCGCGGCGACGCTTCCGTCGGCGGCGGACGAATGCAAGAACCGCGGCGATCTCGACGTCCGCTTCTGCGACGATGACTACGATCTCGTCGCCGATGCGCCGACGGATCCCAAACAGTGGCTCGACCCCGACGTCCTCGTGTTCTCGTACACGCCGGTCGAGGACCCGTCGGTGTACGAGAACGTGTTCACCGAATTCTTGGCCTATCTCACCGAGAAAACCGGCAAGAAGGTCCGTTGGTACGGGGCCGAGTCCTATGCCGCCCAGGTCGAGGCGATGCGTTCGGGTCGGCTGCACGTGGCCGGGATATCGACCGGGCCGACCGCGTTCGGCGTCAACCTCGCCGGTTACGTTCCTTTCGCGATCATGAGCGGACCCAAGGGTTACGGCTACAAGCTGCAGTTGATCACCCACAAGGACTCCGACATCAAGCAGATCACCGACCTCAAGGGCCGGAACATCGCCCACGTAACCCCGTCCTCCAATTCGGGCAACCAAGCGCCGCGTGCCCTGTTCACCGACCTGGGCGTGGAACCCGACAAGGACTACAATGTCACCTACTCGGGCAAGCACGACAATTCGATCATGGGCGTCGCCAACAAGGACTACGACGCCGCGCCGATCGCCTCCACCGTGCTCGACCGGATGGCCGACAAAGGCGTGGTCAACCGCGATGATCTGCGGATCATCTGGGAGTCGGATCCGTTTCCGACCACCTCCTACGGCTATGCCTACAACCTCGAGCCCAAGCTGGCCCAGAAGGTGATCTCGGCGTTCCTGACCTTCGACTGGAAGGGATCGGGCCTGGAGAAGGAGTTCGCCGCCAACGCCTGGAACCAGTTCATCCCGATCACCTACAAGGACCAGTGGAAGGTGATCCGGACCATCCAGAAACACAACGGCATCGTCTACAGCGACGAGGCCTTGCAGGGCCTCAAGGTCAAGAAGAAGAAAAAGAAGAAAAAGTCGTAATGGAATCCCGTCGGACCGCCGCCGCCCGGTTTACCGGGGACGGCGGTTTCCGGCGGGAACTTTGACATGCTGACCATCAACAACCTCGTCAAGGTCTACCCAACCGGCAAGGAGGCGCTCAGCGGCGTCGACCTGACCGTGTCCGAGCCGCAGGTGGTCGCGATCATCGGCTCGTCCGGCGCCGGCAAGAGCACGCTGATTCGTTGCATCAACCGGCTGGTCGAACCCACGTCCGGTTCCATTGTTCTCGACGACACCGACGTGACCGCGCTGAGCCGGCGCGGTCTTCGGCGGGCCCGCCGGCGCATGGGAATGATTTTCCAGGAGTACAACCTCGTCGAGCGGCTGACGGTGATGGAGAACGTGCTCTCCGGACGGCTCGGCTATGTGGGTTTCTGGCGCGCCTACCTTCGCAACTACCCGCCCGAGGACATCGCCGCCGCGTTCGAACTGCTCGAGCGGGTCGGCATCGCCGGCTATGAGGACACCAGGGCGGACGCCCTTTCCGGCGGTCAGCGCCAGCGCGTCGGCATTGCCCGGGCGCTGATGCAGCGGCCCGACCTGTTGCTGGTCGACGAACCAACCGCGAGCCTCGATCCCAAGACGTCGCGCCAGATCATGCGGCTCCTGTGCGAGTTGGCGCACGAGCGCGGAACGCCGGCGCTGGTCAACATCCACGACGTCGCCCTGGCCCGAACGTACGCCGACCGCATCGTCGGCCTGCACGATGGCAAGGTGGCCTTCGACGGCCCGGCCGACGCCCTCAACCACGAGGTCCTCACCGACATCTACGGCGAAGAGGACTGGAGCACGACCCTCGCCGATGCCGAGGATGGCGCCGGCAAACCCGATCGCAGACTCCACGACGAGGTCGAGCACGAGGCCGCCGCCGGATGACGACATCCACCCGTTGGCGGCCACCGAAACTGATCGCCAATCCGCTCCATCGGCACGGACTGACACTGCTGGTCGTCGCCTATCTGATCTGGTCTCTCGGCACCCTCGACATCGATTGGAACCGGACGGCTCAGGGCATGGGTCGCGCCGGCGATATCCTTGCCCGGATGTTTCCTCCCGATTTCACCCGTTGGCAGTTGCTGGTCCGCGGCCTCGCCGAGAGCGTGCAGATGGCCCTCGCCGCCAGCTTCTTCGGCATGATTCTGGCGATCCCGCTGGGCCTGTGCGCGGCGGGCAACCTCGCTCCGAAGCCGGTCTACCTGGCGGCGCGCGGGATCATTTCGCTGACCCGCACCTTCCACGAGGTCGTCATCGCGATCTTCTTCGTCAAGATCTTCGGTTTCGGGCCGCTCGCGGGAGTGCTGACCCTGATCGTCGCCAGCGTGAGCTTCATCGCCAAGATGCTGGCGGAGGACATCGAAAACATGAGCATGAGTCAGGTCGAGGCGGTTCGCGCCACCGGCGCCAGCTTTCCCAAGCTGCTGATCTATGCCATCGCGCCGCAGATCCTGCCACGCTATCTCGGCGTCTCCATCTACCGGCTGGACGCCAACGTCCGCCACTCGACGGTGGTCGGCATCGTCGGCGCCGGCGGCATCGGCCAAACCCTGGCCGCCTCGTTCTCCCGCTACGACTACGACTTCAGCCTGGCGATCCTGCTGACGATCATCGCCCTGGTCTTCGCCGGCGAGTTTTTCAGCACCTGGGTGCGAGGGCAGCTCAGGTGACGGTCGACGAACATGCCCGCCGCCATCCCGAGGTGTGGCGGCGGTTCAGCCCGCGGCAGACGCTGGTCCGTTACGCCTGGTATCTCGGCATCGTTTTCGTCGCGGTCTGGTCGGTTAGCAATCTGGACATCCCCTGGTTCTACTTCCTCGACGCCCACACCCAGGCGGGCGACCTGATCACCCGCATGATTCCGCCCGACTGGGCCTATTTCGACGAGATCCTCGACCCGCTGTTGGAGACGATACACATCGCCACCCTCGGCACCGCGATCACCTTTTTCCTCGCCTTTCCGGTCGCCATCCTCGCGGCGCGCAACATCAGCCCCAACGCCATGACGTGGTTCGTCGCTCGCTTCATCCTGGTCGCCTCGCGCTCGGTGAACACGGTGGTGTGGGCGCTGCTGTTCGTCGCGATTTTCGGGCCGGGACCGGTCGCCGGGATCTGGGCGGTCGCCGCCCGGTCGATCGGCTTCGTCGGCAAGCTGACCGCCGAGGCGATCGAAGAAATCGACGAGGGCACCGTCGAAGCGATCGAAGCGACCGGCGCCTCGCGCCTGCAGGTGCTGATGATCGGCGTTATCCCCCAGGTGCTGCCGGTGATCTACGGCACGATGATCTATCGCTGGGACATCAACATCCGCGAATCCACCGTCCTCGGCTTCGTCGGCGCCGGCGGCATCGGCATTCAACTCTACGCCTCGATCAACCAGTTCGCCTGGCGCGAGGTGGCGGTGATTCTGCTCGCCGTCTTCGGCGTCGTCATCGTCAGCGAATTCGTTTCCGCCATCATCCGCCAGCGTATCAACTGATACCATGAGAGCCTGACTGACGGATGGAGAGGATGGTTCGGCGCTTCGTCCTTTGCCTCGCCGCTGTTTGGTTTCTGGCCGCCGCCGGCGGGTCGGCGAAGCGGGACGCGTTGCCGGGGATCATCGGGCGCGACGATCGCGTCATCCTCGACTCGGCGGAGTGGCCGTGGGCCGCCATCGGCCGCCTCAATCGGGCCACGGGCGGGTTCTGCACGGGAACGCTGGTCGCCCCGGACATTGTTCTGACCGCGGCCCATTGCCTCTACAACACGCGGACGCAACGGCAGATCGCCACCAAGGACATTCATTTCGTCGCCGGTTACCGACGCGGAGGCTATCTCGCTCATTCGATCGTGCGCCGGATCGTTCATTCCCCGACCTTGCGGTTTACCGGTCGAGGAGGGACGCGCAATCCGTTCGACGACTGGGTGTTGCTGCTTCTCGACGAGTCAATGGCGATCGAACCGATCCCGGTCCGTCGACTGATGCCGCTGGAGGGATTGAACGCGGGCAATGCCGATACGGGTCTGCTGGTCGCGGGATACAACCAGGACCGGCCCCATCTCCTCTCTCTCCATGAAGGGTGTACGATCGTCGATCGCCTCGCCGCCGACCGGGTTTTCGTCCACACCTGCGACGCCACTCACGGGGCTTCCGGCGCGCCGTTGATCATGCGGTCCGCCGACGGCTTTTTCGTCGTCGGCATCATCAAGGGCGGCATCCGTATCCTCGGCGACGAACGGGGGCTCGCCATCCATTCCGGAGCCTTCCTCGATGCGCTCGAACGGCTCCGGTCCCCCGTCGAGACATCCCCGGATCAGTGAAACATGACGAAAGCCGGCATCTGGCAGGCGGGCAGACCGGCGAAGTCGATGATTCTGTTCCACAACTCTTGCTGACTCACCGCCAGGTCCCGGCCGGCTTCGTCGAGACTGACGTAGTCGTTCTCCAGCAGGAACCGCGACGCGGCGCGAGCCGCTGCCGCCCGGTCCGCCGGCGACAGGTCTTCGAAACAAATTCTCGGGATCAAGCTCGGCTCCATCGGCGAACACCACTTTGGACCTTGGCTGGACCGAGACTAACGGCCCGCCGGTCGCGGCGCTAGTTCGATCACAAGGGGTCGGAATCAACGCACGTTGGTATTGCACCAAGGCCGACGCCGACTACCTGCTTTGCTGGAAGTGCGGCCGGGTCCTGTGGTCGCCGCTTTGAGAGCCGACGCAAGCGTCTTTTCCAGAGTCTTGCGGGGAATTAAGTCGAGGCGCGGGAACGGGAAAAAGCCGACCTGAAGTAATATCGTTTTGATTTGACACGGCCTTGGAGAGTTTGTTTAATAAAATTGCAGGAGGCAAATGTGAAACAATCAGCAGTTGCCGACGCGCGGCGGCCGATAGCTCATAATAAAATGTAGGTCCTCGCGTTCGCGGTTTTGCCCCATGTCGTGCTGGGAGGTAGAAAATCCAATTAGTATTGCTTTGTGTACTTGATGGTACACAAGCAGCGGAAACACAAGGAGGGAGTGTCCATGGCCGATCGCCGTCCACCGAAACATCATCCTTACGTCCCCGAACTCAAGGAACAGTTGCGCAAAGGCGCAATCGACCGCCGCGAGTTCCTGCGCACCGCGACGCTGCTCGGCGTCTCGGCGGCGGCCGCGTACGCCATGGCGGGGCCGATCACCGGAAGGCAGATCATGCCCCAGGCCCGCGCGGCGACGCCGAAGGCGGGCGGGACGCTGCGAATGTCGATGCGCGTCCAGGAGGCAACCGATCCGGCGACGTTCGACTGGACGGAGAAGTCCAACGTTGCCCGCCACATCACCGAGTATCTCGCCAAGACCGGATCGGACAACGTTACCCGCCCCTATCTGTGCGAGCGGTGGGAGGCTTCCGACGACCTCAAAACCTGGACCCTGCATCTGCAGAAGGGTGTGAAATGGTCCAACGGCGATGATTTCAACGCCGACGACGTGGTGTTCAACTTCGAGCGTTGGCTCGACCCGAAGACGGGATCGTCCAACCAGGGGCTGTTCTCGTCGATGATCAGCGAAACCGACACCGGCAAGAAGGACAAAGCCGGCAAGCCGATCATTTCCAAGTCCATGACCCCGGGCGCGGTGGAGAAAATCGACGCAAACACCGTTCGCCTCAACCTCAATCGGGCCGAGTTGGCGATCCCGGAGAACCTTTACAACTACCCGACCGCGATCGTGCACAGGCGCTTCGAGGAGATGGGCGGCAACCTGATGAAGAACCCGATCGGCACCGGGCCGTTCGATCTGGTTCAGTACGCGGTCGGCGAGCAGGCCATGTTCAAGAAGCGCCGTAGCTATTGGGGCGGCGACGTCTTCCTGGACGGCATCACCTACATCGACCACGGCGACGATCCGGCCGCCGGGATGGCCGCCCTGATTTCGGATCAGGTCGACCTGATGTACGAGACGTTCGTCGAGCAGACCGACATCATCGCAAACGTCCCCCACCTCACCTTGTTCGAGACCCAGACGGCGCAAACCGGGGTCGCCCGCATGCAGATGGACAAGAAGCCGTTCGACGACGTGCGTGTTCGAACCGCCGTCCGGCTCTGCCAGGACCATCAACGCCTGCTCGATCTCGCGTATCGCGGCAGGGGCTTGCCGGCGCAGGATCACCACGTGGCTCAGGTCCATCCCGAGTACGCGGAAATGCCGACGCCGAAGCAGGATTACGCTCTGGCCAAGAAACTGCTTGCGGACGCCGGCTATCCGAACGGCATCGACCTGGAGATCGTCGGCAAGAAGGACCCCCCGTGGGAGGTGGCCGTTATCCAGGCCATGGCCCAGATGTGCGAGCCGGCCGGGATCAGGATCAAGATCAACGTGATGCCCAGCGCCCAGTACTGGGAGATCTGGGACAAAGCCGATTTCGGCTTTACCGCCTGGACCCATAGGCCGCTCGGCGTCATGGTGCTGAACCTGGGGTACCGCTCAGGCGTTCC
>JAUXFS010000178.1 GCA_030622775.1 Rhodospirillales bacterium
CCGATGCAAAGCACCGTCACCAACCTGATCCATCCCCTGCGGTGGGCGATCCGCCGCCGCCGGTTCACCTTCGTCGACATCGTCGACGTGGCTTTCAGCTGGATCGAGGCGGCCCGACAACGCCGTCAACTCGCCACCCTCGACGACCGGATGCTCGGCGATATCGGCTTCACCCGGGCCGACGTCGAGCGCGAAACCAGCCGCCCGTTCTGGGACGTTTCATAGCGCTGTCCGCAAGGCCTTCCTGACAGGCTCAGGACCCGTCGGGGGATCGGCCGTTACCGGCCGCGGTCGACGCCGCCGTCATCGCCCGCACGGACGTTGATGACTGCAAATATATCGCTATCGATGAAGTCTACCGTACCATGGGCGGGATGGTGATCCGCAACATCGAGGAAGCCGTGATCGATACTCTGGGCCGCCGCGTCGGCGTTCGGCCGCGATGTTGATTTTTTGCAGGCGCGAAGCTAGGGTTCGGCGGTGACGTCCCGGCACCGTGTCCAAGGCGTCCGTCAGCCAGGGGGAAGACCGAGTTATGCCGACCAAATGCATCGTCGTTCACATGTCCGATGATCCGCGCCACCTGCCGCGACTGCAGCTGGCGGTCGATCTGACCGCGCGGTTCGACGGCCACCTCAACGTGGTCTATGCCAAGCAGCGCGCCGACTTTCCTGCCGGAATGATCGGCCGCGCCGCCTCGCTGGCCCATCTGGAGGACGCCGAGGAGGAGGAGCACGAGCATGTGGTCGCGATCAAGGGGGAGGTCGACGAGATCTGCGCCGGGCTCCGTTCCTGGGAATGGCACGAGGAGCATGGGGCAGTCGAAAAGCTGGTCGGCCGCTGGGCGCACCTCTCCGATCTCCTCGTCTTCGAGCAGGCGCCGCACGCCCACGTCGAGGACGACGTCATCCTCCACGACTCCGACCACATGGTGATGTCGGCGGGGAGTCCGATGCTGTTGGTCCCGGCGATGTGGGAGCGGGGACCGGTCGGCAACCGGGTGATGATCGCCTGGAAGAATGGGCGCGAGGCGATCGGCGCGGTGCGCGGGGCGCTTGCGTTCCTGCGCGAGGCCGAGAAGGTGTTCGTTTTCACTTACGACAGCGAGCATTTTGCCGACCCGCCGGGTAGCGACCTGGTCGACTATCTCGGGTATCATGGGATCAAGGCGGAGCTCTGCGGGTCGACCGAGAAGGCCGGCAAGCCGATCCTGCGAGCGGTCAAGGACAACGACTGCGATCTGCTGGTGATGGGGGCCTACGCCCACTCGCGGTTGCGGGCGCTGTTCGTCGGCGGCGCCACCGACTACGTCATGCGCCATGCCACCGTGCCGGTGCTGATGCGGCACTGACGGTCCGCTGGCGGTAATGGAAAAGGGGCGCTCCTGAGGGGATGCGCCCCTCGTGATCACGCCGTCACAGGAAGAACACCACCGTCACCAGCGCGAAGATCGGCAGCAGAATCAGCCCCGACCACGCCAGGTAGCCGAAGAAGCTCGGCATCCGGACGCCGGCGGACTCGGCGATCGCCTTGACCATGAAGTTGGGGGCGTTGCCGATGTAGCTGTTGGCGCCCATGAACACCGCGCCGGCCGAGATCGCCAGGAGCGTGCCCGACAGCGGCCCCATCAGTTGCTCGGCGTCGCCGCCGGCGGCGTTGAAGAACACCAGATAGGTCGGGGCGTTGTCGAGGAAGCTCGACAGGATGCCGGTCAGCCAGAAGTACATGACGTTCAGCGGCTCGCCGGCCTCGTCGGTGACGGCGCCGATGACGGCGGAAAGCGCGCCGTGTTCGCCGGCCTTGAGGATGGCGATCACCGGAACGATGGTGACGAAAATCCCGGCGAACAGCTTCGCCACTTCGAGGATCGGATGCCAGTTGAAGTCGTTGGCGGCGCGGTGCTCACGGTCGGTGAACTGCCACGAGACCCAGGTGATGAGCAGGAGCAGCAGGTCGCGAGCGGCGTTCTGGATCTCGACCTGAACATGGAAGACGTCGAAACTGATGCCCGGTTTCCAGGTGCCGCTCAGCAACACCGCGCCGACGATGCACCCCAAAAGGCCGACATTGGCCCAGCCGTTGATGGCGATCTTGGTCTTTTCGCCGGTCGCCGGCGGCAGGCCGCCCTCCTTGCGATAGAGGAGGGTGTCCATGACGTAGAAGATGACGAGCAGACACACCGCTACCAGCAGCATCGGCAGAAACACATGGACCGTCGGCCAGAAGAAGCTGACGCCCTTGAGGAAGCCGAGGAATAGCGGCGGGTCGCCCAGCGGGGTTAGCGCGCCGCCGACGTTGCTGACCAGGAAGATGAAGAAAATGATCACGTGGACCTTGTGCCGGCGATCCTTGTTCGCCCGCATCACCGGCCGGATCAGCAGCATCGATGCGCCGGTGGTGCCGGCCCAGCTGGCGATCATCGTGCCGCCGGCGAGAAACGCGGTGTTGCTCAACGGCGAGCCCCGGAAGTTGCCGGCGAAGTGGATCCCGCCGGCGACGGTGAACAGCGCCAGCAACAGGATGATGAACGGAAGGTATTCGAGCAGCGCCAGATGGAGGACTTCGAACAGGGTCAGCTCCCAGCCGAACAGCAGCAGAAACGGCCAGAGCACGATCACCACCCAGAAGGCCGAGACGTTGCCGAAGTTGTGCTCCCAGAAGTGCGGCGCCACCAGCGGGAAGACGGCGATGGAAAGCAGCATTCCGGCGAACGGTACGGCCCACAGCAGCCCAAGCGCGGCGCCGTCCAGATGCGGGGCGCCGCCCGTGTGGGCGTCAGCCTGGGCGCCACCGGCGGCGAGAGCGACCACCGGAAGCAATCCGACCGCGACCGCCGCCGCGACCGCAAGAACCGTCTTGTTCATCCCGTTCCCCCTGACCCTTCGCCTTGGACGCGGCGCCCGCGACTGGCCGATTGTGCAACGCACAATGTTATAGCGGCATCTTCCGGAGGGGGCAAATCCAGAGGGCGCACCGGGTCGCGCGGATCAGCGCCGCGACGCTCGGCATCAGCCGCCGGCCGACTTCCGCCCTTGCGGTCGAGCGGGTTCCCATGGCGAGGGCAGCTGGACCGCGTAGGTGCCGACCGGCACGGTTTCCTTGATCATCCCGCGCTCTTTGAGGAACGCGGCGAAGCGGGCGTAGCGGGCGCGGTCGAGCGCCGCCGGGCGGAGCGCGAAGCGGGGGAGGGTATCGCGCCAGGCGCGGCGGTTGAGCTCGTCGTTCAAGGCCGGATAGGCGCCGACGAACGCCTTCCAGCTTTCGTCGGGATGGTTGATCAGAAACTGCACGCCGCGCTCGAGCGCATCAAGGAACGATCGCAATCGTTTGTCGTCCAGGCGGTCCCTGTGGGCGATGACGATCAGTTCGTCGTAGGCCGGAACACCGTGCTCCTCCGGAAAGAACGCTCGCCCCGGTTTGTCGTGGAGATCCATCTGGTTCAGCTCGAAGTTCCTGTAGGCGCCGATGACGGCGTCGACCTGACCGGAGATGATCGCCGGGGAGAGGGAGAAATTGACGTTGACGAGAGTCACGTCGGTGAGCTTAAGGCCATGCTTGGCCAGCATCGCGCCAAGCACCGCGTCCTCGAAACCGCCGACAGAGAATCCTACTTTGCGCCCCTTCAGGTCGGCGACCGAGTGTACGGGGCCATCCTTCAGCACCACTAAGGAGGTCAGCGGAGTCGCCACCAGCGTTCCGACGCGAACGAGCGGCAGGTCCGCGGCCACCTGCAGGTGAAGCTGTGGCTGATAGGAGATGGCCAGATCGGCCTTCCCGGCGGCGACCAGCTTGGGCGGGTCGTTGGGATCGGCCGGCGCGATCAGCTCCACCTCCAGCCCCGCGTCGGCAAAGAACCCCTTTTCGCGGGCAACGATCAGTGGGGCGTGGTCGGGGTTGACGAACCAGTCGAGGATGACCGTCAGCTTCTCCGCCGCCGAGACGGGTGAGCCGTCGAGCAGCAAGGCGATCAGGATGGGCAGCAATCCAAAACCAATGTGTTTTCTCATATCGGTCCTCAATCCTCGGTCGGGGAGGTGTCGGGTTGCCAGCGCAGCGCCCGGCGCAGCAATCCATCGACGGAGAAGTACAGCGTCACCGCAAGGAATGCGAGCGTGGCCAAGGCCGCGAACATGACGTCCACCTGCATCCGGGCGTTGGCGTGAAGCATCAGATAACCGAGGCCGGCGCTCGACCCCACCCATTCGCCGACCACCGCGCCGATCGGTGCGACGGCGGTGGCGACGCGAAGCCCGGAGGCAAGCGCGGGCAGGGCGGCGGGGATCCGAACGTGCCGCAACACCGCCCAACGGCCGGCGTTCATGGTTCTGGCCAGATCGAGCCAGCCGGGATCAGTCCGCCGCAGGCCGTCGTGAAACGCCGTTGTCACCGGGAAATAGATGATCAGCGTCGCCATTGCCACCTTCGACGCCATGCCGTATCCCAGCCACAGCACCAGCATCGGCGCCAGGGCGAAGACCGGAACGGCCTGGCTGACCACCAGGACCGGCAGCAGCCATCGGCGGGCGGGCCTGAAATAGGCCATGGTCATCGCGCTTAGACACCCGAGCGCGGTACCGAGGACCAGTCCCAACACTATTTCGGCGAGAGTCAACGCGGCGTTGTCGAGGATCAGCAGCCAATGCTCCGCCCACGCCGCCGCGACCTTGCCTGGGCCCGGAAGGATGTAGGGGGGAGCGCCGGTGACGACCACCAGCATCTGCCAAGCGGCAACAAGGCTGGCTAGGACGACAATGGGACGCAGAGGGATCTTCACAATGCGGCTTCGGCGAGACGGCGAAGCAGATCGCCCTGCAACTCGAGGATCGCCGGATCATCCACGTCCCGCGGCGGGGTTCCGGGCGGTTCGAGGGCGTCGCCAAGGATTGCCGGGCGTCCGGACATCACGTGGATGCGGTGACCGAGCCGGAGGGCCTCGAGCGGATCATGGGTGACCAGCAGCACCGTCCGTCCGCCGAGAAGTCGGGCCGCCAGGTTCTGCAGGCGCACCCTGGTAATGACGTCCACCGCGGAGAACGGTTCGTCCATCAGAACCACCGGCCGGTCCTCCATCAAGGTGCGGACCAGCGCCGCGCGCTGCCGCATGCCGCCCGAGAGCGAATCCGGAAGGTCGGCGTCGTTGGCGGCCAGCCCGATGCTCTTCAGGAGGACCAGGGCCCGTTCGCGGCTTGACGAAGGGTCTGCGTCCCGGCGCAAGCGGCAACCGAGGGTCACGTTGTCGAGGACC
>JAUXFS010000492.1 GCA_030622775.1 Rhodospirillales bacterium
CGGAGACCGCCAACAACGCGGCGTGTTCCGGCTCGTTCGTCCCGCTGTTGACCCTGGGCATCCCGGGGTCCGGCACCACGGCGGTTATGCTGGGCGCGCTGATCTCCTATGGGGTGCAGCCCGGCCCGACCCTGTTCGTCGACCGGCCGGAGGTGTTCTGGGCGGTGATCGTCTCGATGTACATCGGCAACATTGTCCTGTTGATTCTCAATCTGCCGCTGATTCCCTACATCGCCCGGCTACTCACCCTGCCGTCGCATCTGCTGGTGCCGATGGTGCTGTTCTTCTCGCTGTGCGGCGTCTACCTGGTGTCGTTCAACACCTTCGATATCCAGTTGATGGTGCTGGTCGCGGCCGCCGCCATCATTCTCAGGCTGTTCGGCTATCCGATGGCGCCGATGATCCTGGGGTTCGTCCTCGGGCGGATGATGGAGGAGAACCTGAGACGCTCGCTCGAGATCCACGACGGCTACAATTTCCTTTGGGAACGGCCGCTGACCCTGACGATCATGATCATCACCGCCTTCATCCTCGCCGGCCCCCTCCTGCAATGGTTCCGGGACCGCCGCAAGACCGTGACCGCCGGCGAAGGAGGGTGATCCGTCTGACCGTGACGGCGCTGGTCATCGGCGCCATCGGCGGCGCCATCGCCGCCTGGATCGGCTTGCCGCTGGCCTGGATGCTGGGAGCGATGCTGGCGACCCTGGTCGCCAGCCTGGCCGGGGTGCGGGCGTCGGTGCCGACGCGTCTGCGCCAACCGGTGTTGATGATTCTCGGCGTGTTCATCGGCGGTTCGTTCTCGCCGGAGAGCGTCGAGCGGATCGCCGACTGGCCGTGGAGCCTGGCCGCGGTCGCCGCCCTGGTGCCGGTCTCGACGTGGCTCGCCGCCCGCTATTACACCCACGTGGCGGGCTTCGACGCCGTCACCGCGCTGTTTTCGGCGACCCCCGGGGGGCTGTCGTCGATGGTGATGATCGGCGGCGCTTCCGGCGGCGACGAGCGGCTGATCGCCCTCACCCAGGGGCTGCGGGTGTTCGTCATCGTGCTGCTGATCCCGCTGGCGGTGGGTTCGGTTACGCCGCTTTCGGAAGCGCGCGCGCAATTCGACGCCGCCGCCGCGATGTCGGCCGATCTCGCCGAATGGTCGGTTCTCGTCCTCGGGGTCGGCGCCGGCATCGTCGTCGCCCATCTGATCCGGCTGCCGGTGCCGCAAATGACCGGGGCGATGTTCGCCAGCGCCGCGCTTCATCTCACCGGCGCCAGCACGGTGTTGCTGCCCGACCTGTTGCTGCAACTGGCGCTGTGGATCGTCGGCTCCTCGATCGGCGCCCAGTTCGCCGGGTTCGATCTTCGCACCCTGCTCACCATCGGCCGCCACGCGGCGATGGTGGCGGTGATGATGATCGCGTTGGCGGCGGTCGTCGCGGTCGGCCTCGGCGCGCTCCTCGATCTCGACACCCTGGCGACGCTGCTCGCCTTCGTTCCGGGCGGGATCGCCGAGATGTGCCTGATCGCCGTCGTTCTCGATGTCGATCCCGCCTTCGTCGCGTTGCACCACCTGCTTCGCCTCTCGTTGATCCTGCTCCTCGCGCCGGTCGTCGGGGCGATGGCGAAACGCCACGCCCTCGCCAAGCTCGCGCTTCCCGACCGGTAGGACGAGCGACCGGGCGGCCGCCGAGCGGCCTCTTGGCTTCGGTCAGCCCATCTCGTCGTCTTTCCAGAACTTGGTCCCCTGGATCGTGGCTTGCAGGGCGAGGCCGTGTTCGGTGAGTTGGTAGAGCTTGATTCCCGGGGCGACGTCGACGGCGCCCGCGAAGGCATCGCCTTTTTCGCCCGACTTGGCGGCGGCGTCCGCCTGACCGCTGGCGTCCCAGCCGCCCTCGACGAAGTCGTCCAACGCCGCTTCGGAGGTGAAGATCAACACGCCGCGGAAATCCTTGACGCCGAGGCCGAGCCCGATCCCGCCCGAGATCATCTTCATGTAAATGTCCCGCCCGCTGCGGGTGTCGCGAACCACGCCCCAGCCGTTTCCGGCGGAGAACAGGATCAGGTTGATGCCGACGTTGCTGAAGACGCCGTAGCCGACCGCCTTGCTGACTTGTGTCTTCGCTTCGGGATGGAGGCGGTAAAGCTTGCCGAGCGTCTCCGACCGCATGTCGCGAACAGCCTGCCTTTTCTCGCCGACCGTGTCGCCTTCCGGCGACATGCAGCCGGCCAGCATCAACGCCGTCGCGAGCCCAAGAACAACAGCCCTCGTTGAACGAAGCATGATCGATACCCCTTACCCGTGGATTCAGCCGCCGCCGGCCGGAGTGTCGTCCGCGTCCGGTGGGTGAACGGCCCCACGCGAGGATACCGAACTTCGTTTAACAGAGCGTTACGGAGCAGGCCCGGTGGGCTCGTCGGCTCTACCGGATCTGTCCGCGGACCTCGCCGCCCGCATTGGCCAGGCTGTGGACGTTGACGTAGGTATTTCCGTCACGCATGGACTGGACCAACGCCGAGAGGGTGGCGCCGCAAGCGGTTGCCATGACGTTGGCGTCCGACAGCGTTCCCTTGACCGTCAGTCTCCCGTCCAGACCTCCCGGCAAATTCCCGGCAAGGAAGGCGGCGACGGTGCCGTTTTGGCCGGCAGGCGCGCAGTGGATGTGCGCGCCGGCAGCGCCCAGGATGCCCTCACCGTTCCGTACGTCCAGTTCGAACCTAAGTGCGGTCTCTGCGCGATTAACGATGAACTTCGCCTTTCCCGTCGTTGCCGTATCGACCGGGGGCACCTCCTGATCGCCCGA
>JAUXFS010000329.1 GCA_030622775.1 Rhodospirillales bacterium
AGGCCGGATCCGGAGCCGGTTCCTCGCAACGGCAGGGAAGGACAGGACGATGACCGGAAGCGTGTGGCATGTGGCGATTGCGACCGTGCTGTTCGTCGGCAGCCATTTCGCGCTGTCGAGCCCGCCGGTTCGCAGGCCGTTGGTCGACGCCGTCGGCGAGCGGCCGTTCCTCGGTCTCTATTCCCTGTTGTCGCTGGCGCTGATCACCTGGACCGCGATCGCCTACGGCGACGCGCCGTTCGTCGAGGTATGGACGCCGCCGACGGCGCTCCGTCACCTGTCGCTGGTGATCATGCCGTTCGCGTGCATCCTGGTGGTGGCGGGTCTCACCACCCCCAATCCCTCGCTTGCCGGCGTCGACGGCCACGCCGTCGCCTCCCGCGGTCCGGTCGGGATCCTCAAGGTCACCCGCCACCCGATGATGTGGGGTTTCGGCCTGTGGGGGATCGCCCACCTGCTCGCCAACGGCGACGCGGCGGGGATGATCGTGTTCGGCGGGATGACGGTGCTGGCGCTCGGCGGCGCCCGGGCGATCGACGCCAAGAGGGATGTGACCCACGAACCGGCCTGGGAAGCGTTTTGCGACAAGACCTCCTACCTACCGCTCGCCGCCATGGTTTCCGGACGGACCCGCGTTGGTCTCGGCGAAATCGGCTGGTGGCGGCTGGCCCTCGGCCTCGCCCTTTACGCCGTTCTGCTCTTCGTGCACGGATGGCTGTTCGGCGTCGATCCGTGGCCCTTGTAGGCGTCGGCCTCTGTTCGTCCGGCGATCCGCAAAATTTTCATTCTTGCAAGGACCGTGGTTCCGCGGTTCTCACTCGCGACCCGCCGGCGAGATGAACCAGATTCGGGGATCCGCGACCAGGCTGGCGGCGATTACCAGGGCCGCGGCCGCCGCCAATGAAGGTGTTAAAAAACTGTCGCCGAAGTCGTAGGCAAAGCCGGCGAAAGTCGGCCCGATCATCTGGCCGAGTCCGAACGCCGCCGTCATCAGGGCGAGGCTGCGGCGGGAATCGCCGGTCGAAAGACGGCGCGCATGGGTCAGCCCCAATGCGGTGATCCCCATGAACGTTCCGCCGAGCAGCGCCACGGAAGCGACAACGACGAACGCATCGCTCGACAGGGCGCTCGTCGCGACGCCGACCGCTTCGACGAGGCACGCGATCGAAAAGGCGCGGTCGTCGCCCAACCGGCGTCCGATCCAGGTCCACAGCGCCACCGAGGGGACTGCCGCCAACCCGACCACGAGCCAGATCACCGATTCGACGGAGCGAAGGTCGGACGAGTCCCTCACCATGGTCGAGATGAACGTCGCGGTGATCACATAACCGAAGCCGAAAAGTCCATAGGCGATGACCAGCCCCGTCAGCCGGCGGTTGGTTTCGCGGTCCCGTGCCGGTGCGGATGATGGTTCGGCTTTCACCTCGCGCGGCACCAGCCAAAATGCCGCCGCGAGGGCGATCAACGAGACGAGCCCGCTGTAGAGCCACAGAGCCTGCCAGCCGTGCCCGGTCGCGGAAAGCTGCGAGACCAGTACGGCGGACATCGCGATTCCGCATCCCACACCCGCAAAATGGACGGCGGAAAGACCGGGCCGCCCCGCTGCCGCAAGACGATCGAGCACGAGCGCCGATGCGAAGACGAGAACGAACGCGCTGGCGGCGCCCCCGACGAACCGCAGCCCGGCGAACATCGCCATCGACGTCGACAGGCCCATCGCCCCAGTCGAAAGCGCGCTGATCGCCAGCGCCGCGAGGAACCAGCCGCGCCTGTTCCCCGGCAGCGCCGACGATGCCGCGGCCAGGGCGCCAACGAGGTATCCGCCGAAATTCGCCGATGCGATGACGCCAACCTGTGCTTTGGTCAGCCCGAGGGTCTCCTCCATGAACGGGAGGATCGGCGTATAGACGAAACGGCCGATCCCCATCGCCGCGGCAAGGGCGAGAAGACCACCGAGAGCAATACCGAAGGCGTGATCGGACCCGCGCTCTGTCTCGAAAGACACTGGCGTTCAGGGACACGAAGGCAGGGTGAAGATCTCGTGCGGTTCGCGGACGCCGCGCAGGGCATGGCAGCCGAGCGAGACCAGCTTGTCGGGGACGAGGCGGGCCAGTTCGGCCGAGATCAGGATCGGCTTGTGCAGGGTCTTGCACATCGACTCCAGACGCGCGGCTTCGTTGGCGGCCGGACCGATCACGGTGAAATCCAGACGCTCGGGGATGCCGATGTTGCCGTAGAGGAGATCGCCGATGTGCAGCGCGATGCCGTAACCCAGCGGCGTCTCGCCCCGTTCCCGGCGGGCGTGGTTGAGGTCCTCCATCCGCTTCATCGCATCCTGCGCCGCGGCCAGGGCCTTGGCGCACGCGCCGGTATGTTCCGGGCACAGCTCCGGGCGGTCGGTGGTGGCGCTGATCGGGAAGATGCCGATGACGGCGTCGCCCAGGAACCGCAGCACCTCGCCGCCGTGGTCGACGACGGAACCGGCCATGCATTCGAAGAATTCGTTGAGCAGGGCGAGATACGCCTCGCGGGGCATGCGGTCGGCGAGCGGCGTCGACCCGCGCAGGTCGCAGAACCAGATGACCGCATGGATATCCTCGCCGTCGCCGCGCTTGATCAGGCCGTTGAGCACCCGTTCGCCCGCCTGCTTGCCGAGGTAGGTGTCGAGGATCGTGCGGGTGGTGCGCCGCATTGCGTGGATCTCGAGGAGGCGCGAGAGCACCGGCAGCATATCGTATGCGGTTTCCAGTTCCGCCGTCGAAAATCCGCCCGGCCGATCGCTGGCCAGGGTGATGGCATTGATCCGCTCGTCAGAAAATACAAGGGGCATGGCGACGTAGTCGGTCGCCCCTTCGTCCCGCAGTTCCTCGAGAATGGGAAAATCGAGATCCACGTCGGCGACGTCGAGCCTCCGGCGCATGCCGCCGGCCCCCTGGAAAATGGCGGCGTAGGGGCTCTTCAAATAGCGCTCCTCCTGGACGATGGCGTGGGAGGGCGATACTTCGGTCACTTCTTCCTCCCCGCGCTGCCAAGCGTAAACGGTTCCGATGAACTGCGGATGCAGGGTGCGGATGTTGACCCTGATCCGGTAGACCGGGATGCCGATGTCGACCATGCGGTCGCCCAACTGCCCGACCAGTTCCCGCGGCGAGGCGATGTTCCAGCCCTCGTTCAGCAACCAGTCGACCAGCGGGTTGGCGCAGAGCGGCCGGTTGGAGACGTCGGTGGCTGGGTGTATCAGTCGGGCAACGGTGCTCATGCAGACCCCATCACGATCATGTTCCGTTGGCCGAGATATAGGATGGCGTGGCGGTCGTGGCCAGACGGAGGGGCACGGAAAGTTGGCGTTGGGAGATCCGTCCTCGACACCTTAACCTGGGCGGAGACGTTCCGGCGTCGTCGACCGAGTTTCATTTGCGGGGAGGACCGTAGCGTGCCGGCAATCGGCCAGATCGAGGAACGCCAACAGCAGATGACCGCCTGGCGGCGGCATCTGCATGCCCATCCCGAGCTTGCGTACGAGGAGCACCTGACGGCGGCGTTCGTCGCCGACCGGCTCGCCGAGTTCGGCATCGAGGTCCACCGGGGGCTGGCCGGAACCGGCGTCGTCGGCACGCTCGTCACCGGCGACGGGCCCGCCATCGGATTGCGCGCCGACATGGACGGCCTGCCCATTCCCGAAGCCAACGACTTTTCCCATCGGTCCACCCATGCCGGCCGGATGCATGCCTGTGGTCACGACGGCCACACCGCGATGCTGCTCGGGGCCGCGCGCTATCTGGCGGAGACGCGCCGGTTCCGCGGCACCGTCCAGTTC